>JAEWUR010000657.1 GCA_023397045.1 Planctomycetota bacterium | reverse complement strand
ACATGCCGGCGCTGTCGTGACTGAGATCCCAAACCGTCGCCGTGGCCTTGCCTTCAGCGTGCGGCGGAAGCCGATCGTAAGGCGAGGTTGTGTCGTTCCAGCCCTTGCCTTCGATGCCGATAGCGCGGCAGTCATACCATGCGGTTTCAACGGCGCGCAACTCGGCGGCGACATTCGCAAGACAGAGAACGGCCATTGCGATAGAGACGCATGCAAGCCTATGGTTTCGCACACGCATGTTACTTCCCCATGTCAATCGTTGTTGGGCAGATAGTGTTGCCGAAACGTTCGGCCCCAGCGATACGACGGGCGAAAGGCCTCGGCCATCGGGCAACCGGCTTGAAGGCCGCGATATTTCGCTGGAATCTCCAAAAAGGCTTCCATGTCATAACCGAACAGGTCGGTCATCCATTGTCCTTGGCTCGCGTGGGCAGCAACCATTTTGACCTTCGTCGCGAAGGTCGTGGTGATGTCGACGTAGATCTCCGGTGAGAAGTTCACGCCGGCCGGGGTGTCCATGAAATAGACGTGCGGAATGCCTTCGGAGGGCGGCGATTGCGTTTTGATGTTCGGCACCGGGCCCATGTGAATGCATTCGTCGACGATCATGCCCGAGATCGAATGGTCGGGATTGTAATCCTCGCGCCAATGGCAAAACACCACGTCAGGCCGGGCGATGCGGAACGCTTCGATGAACGCCTGTCGCGTCGCGACCGAGTCGATCAAGAATTCGTCGTCAAAATCGAGCCAGATCAGTTCGGCGCCGATGATCTCGGCGGCGTTTTTCGCTTCCTCGTGCCGGACGGCGGCGATTTCCTCCCTCGGAAGCGTCGAGGAGCCGACGTTGCCGTTCGTAGCCACGCAGAAAAAGACCTTATGGCCTTGTTCGGCATACAATGCGGCCGTTCCGCCGCCAAATGTTTCGATATCGTCGGGATGGGCTCCGACGAACAGCACGTTCATGATCGTCTCCCTTATTTTTGCGTGGATGGCACCGCGTTTTTGATGAAAGACGTCGGCCAACGCCCGCTTGGCTGCGTCAACTTAGCGGCATGATCGATCAATCGCGCGACGAGCCACTCGTTTTCCGGCCGACCGGCGGCTCGCGGATGATTGAGCCCGCTGACGACCAGCGTCCCCTTGCCGACGCCGACCTCGAACACTACGGCCTCATCTTCGACGCGAGCCATGCTTGGCAACGCGCGAATCAAGACGTCGGGACGCATGGGGGCACTTTCCAGGTCACATTTCACGCCGCCTTCGATCAAAAAGAACCAGCCGTCGTCACACCAGGCCTCCGGCGCCATCGCTCGCGTTGCGGGATGATCGTAAACGAACGTGCCGGTGTGGTTGGCCTCGGAGGTGTCGCCGGCCTTCCACCAACTCGTCCGAAATGTGATCGGGTAGGACTTCAAGAGTTGGCCGGCTCCCTCAAGGACGATCACGCCGGCGCCTCGATCCAGCGCATCGACAATCCGTGGCTCACACGGCCAACCGACGACATACACCGCGCGCTCCGGCAGATCGCCTTCGGCTGGAATCGGCTTCATTTCCCACGCCTTCCACCGTTCGATCTGTGCCGCATCCGCGAAAACCGGCGCCGACGATTCGGAGGGCCGAATCCGACTCGGATAGAGCCATGTCGTCCATTCGTTCGTGTAGGTTTTTTCTTTGACGCGCAATTGCACCGATATCTTCACCTCAGTGGGCGAATCAACGTCCGGCAGTGGTAGATCGATGGCGGCCGATTCGAGCAGGCCGCCCTGCGGGACCGTTTTCAAGGGAGTCTGCTGTTCGGCGATCGACGTGTCGGCGACCGTCGCGTTCCAGGATAGCTCGCCTTGTAGCGGCGCGTCGCTAAAGTTCGATACGAGCAATTTCACAGCGAGTTTGCCTTGGCCGCGATAGGTCCGATCGAGACCGTCTTGCAGCAGCACCACGTCATTGTTGAATTGAAGCACCTCGTCGGCCGTGACCGTTTTTGGGCGGAAGTAGTGGTCGACGATTCCGTTCGAACTGGTCCAATAATCCTGGAACAACCACCAGTGATAGCCCGAGAGAAGAGGATTCTTCCGCAACGCTTCAAGATTGTATTTGTGGAGCAAGGCGTAGAGGCGTTCCGACTTTTCGGCCCACTGGTCGGCCTCTTGCAACAGCCCGAGTTGTTCGAGCTTCGCCTTGCCCGCGGTCAGCCAGAACGGCTTGATGTTGTGTTTGAACTCGTCGATCAGATCGGGACGGGAGAAGGTGACGTAGTTGCCCGATTCGTGCGAGATGACGGGTTTGATCGGCTGCGGTGCGTGGAACTTGGCAGGATTGTCGAGCGGGTTGGTCCAACAATTGAACAGGATGAAATAGAGATCCAACGTGTCGCGATCGTTCTTGTTGACAAGAATTCCTTCCGCCCAAATGCCGTCCGAATCGACGAAGAATCGGCCGGGATCGAGTTCCCGAGCGATCTTCTGGAAATCGTATCGCAGCGGAATGCCTTCCCAAAGCTCGTTGCCCATGACCCAGCCGAGAATCGACGGGTGATTGCGGTGCCGGCGGATCGCGGCGGCCCACTCTCGCTTGTAGGTTTCGGTTGCAGGACCCGGATCCGCGCCCGGCGGAACCCGAGCCGTCCACGTTTTGCCAACGCCCGGCAGGAATTCGGCATAGCAGATCGGGAACTCGGCGGTGGTGATGATGCCGACTTCATCGCAGGCATCATAATACTCCGGCGGCATGATCGTGCTGTGATGCCGAACATGGTTGAACCCAAATGACTTGATCGTGCGGAGCCGATCGAGATGCAATTCCTTGTCGGAAGGCATCGACATCTGCTCGGGATAGATGTGGTCGTCGCCGTAGCCGCGGAGTATCAGCGGCTTGCCGTTGAGCAGCAGTCGATGGCCGTCGATTGTGAACTGCCGCATGCCAAATCGCGTCTCGACGGCATCCAGGGTGCGGTCCTTATCGAGTAGCGTGAGTTTCGCTCTATAGAGCCGCGGAGTGTCCGGCGTCCAGAGCCTGGCGTCGGGAATCGATGCGGTTACAGCAAATGACTGGCCGGCGGTAGGCCTCCAATCGCCATCCAAAAGAGAATCGGCCACACGCCGGCCATTCGGATCGAATACTTCGAGCTTCGCGGCGCTCGCCCGATCGGTTTGGCCGTTGACGATCGCGCTGACGGTGCAACTCGACTTCTCGACGTCGGACTGCACGAAGAGATCACTCAACCAACAATCATTCCGGGCTTCGATGCAAACGTGTCCCCAGATGCCGCCCCACTCGATGTCCATGAAGTCGGCCAGCGAGGACGCGCCAAACAGGGCGTCCACGGCCCAACGCTGCTTCGAGTCCACTTGAATCGTGATGGTCGCGGTCTTGCCCGGCGTGATGTAAGGCGTGAGGTCGTATTCCTGCACGGACAAATAGCCGACGTGCTCGCCAAGGAAATGGCCGTCGATCCATGCCTTGGCATAACGATTGACTCCGGTGATTACCAGGAAAACACGTTTTGCGTTCCAATCGGATGGAATTTCGACTTGCCGCTTGTACCAGCCCTTGCCGACGAAGTTGTGACGCACCTTGTCGGTCTCGACGCCATAACCCTGGTTGTCCCAAATGCCCGGTACGCGAATCGTGCCGTTGGCCTCCGGGGCATACCCAGGCAACGGCATCGCCGGCAGGCTGGTCTCGGGCCGAAACCACTCGCGCGTCTCACCCTGGTTTTCCGGATCCGTGGCAAAGTTCCATACGCCGTCGAGACAAACGGTATCGCGAGCCTGCACGCCTTCCGCGACAACGAGTGTGATCAGCGATAGGATCGCGAACAACGGGAATACAAGACGCGAATCGTATCGTTTATTCACAATGCTTGCCGATCATTCGAGACTGCTTGACCCGGGTTGGATTCTCCAACTGCAATGCATCCATCGAGTTGGGCCCTCACGATCGCCAGCGCCGCGCGTAGCCGATCACCCCCGGCAGCCCCAGCATCAGGAGGATGATTATATTCGGTTCGGGCACGCTGTGCAACCGCATCGCTTCGAACAAGCCGTCGGCGATGAACTTCATTCCCTTGTCGCCGGGATGGCTAAGGATGAAGGGATTACCTTGATAATACGGCTCCGCGGCGGCGTAGTTCGTCCAATCGTGTCTGAAGTTGCTGAGGTCGACGAAGACGCGGTGGCTGGGGTCCTCGGCGCAGACTTCGCGTTTGACGGCATCAATCCGCCCATCGTTGTCCGCCAGAATGTAGCTTGTCACGAAGATGTGCGGATCGCTGCTATCTCGCAATTCCGCCATCAGCGACTGAAGACTGCTCTTGAGTTTTGCTCCATCGAAGGAACCCATATCGATATTCTCGCCGAACTGCAAGATGACAATGTCGGGCTGCGCGGCGATTTGTTGTTGGAGCGTGGAGCTATCATAGGCGGTGTATCGTATTTCCATGGGGCCCGAAAAGTTGACGACGTTGGCGTCCCCATTATCATCGGGGTCCAGAATGGCGGGATCTCTGGGATCGAGCAATAGGGCACCGCCCGTTTGCTGCTCGATGGAACGACCGAGTCGATGGACAAAGTCCATGTCCTGTGAACTGGCCGCCATTCCCCAGTTATATTCCCACTGTACAGCAGGTTTGGGCGGATGCAGCGTCACGCTGTTGCCGAGGAATAATATCTTGTTCGCCTTCATGTTGCCGAAGTGCATATCCAGCGCACGGGCCGTTGGCGTGCAAATGGAGGCGTGGCCCAGCACGATCGCTACGAATACATACGTTCTTTTCATGATTGTCAACTTAGGGATACAGTTTGCTTATCTGGGCGTCAAAATCAGCAGGGAGAGCCGCCAAGGGTTTGCCGAGGTCCTTTTGGGCATAGCGAATCATGTTGATCAGCATCTTGTCGGCTGTCGGGTTGGCGTCCAGGTTTTCGAGGAGCGGAAACGTGTTAAGGTAGAAGCAGCCGTTTCCGAAACGATATCCACCGAAAAGCACGCCGGCCCCATAACCGTTTCGGAACAGATCGCCCAGGGTGCCGTCCTGATAGCCGGTGGCGAAGGCAACCGCGGCCACGTCGTCGGGAGCGTCGAGTCCCATGAAGACGTATTGTGGAATCACTTGGTCGTAATACTCCCAGTCCATAACCCCCTTGTTCTGCAACCCGTCGAATACGGGGTGCGGTTTAGCCACGCATTCCTTGTGATAAACCCAATCCATGAACAGGTGGCAACGTCCTTTGTTGGCCAAGGGCAACCATCCGGTTGGATTGTCGCCGCGTTTGAACGCCTGGGGTGAGAGGAACACGACTTTGCAGCCGCGTGCGACCTGGCCCAACAGAGCCGACCATTCCCGCTGGCCAAAATCGCCAATTGTGGAGAGGTTTCCGACGAGTATCGCTCCGGTAGCGACCGGGTCGCTGCGATTCCACGGTCGGCAGGTTATTCCGTGCGGTTGCAGCCGTCGAACAATGTCGTCGCCGAGTCCCAACACGGTGACTTCGCACGGCGGTGAGGCAGAAGCCGCTTGCGATACATAGAACTTCCTCCGGCTGCCCATGATCGATCCGCATCCGTCCATACCCACCGCGAACTCATAGTCGCCCGGCGGAACGTCCAGTCTGATGCGTTCGCGCAGCACGGGGATCGTCAGCGGCGCATCGGCGTCGGCGGGAGTCTGGGGCACGGACA
>JAEWUR010000623.1 GCA_023397045.1 Planctomycetota bacterium | reverse complement strand
TACGTGTGGCAAACGACCGGCGGCGAGGATTTCGAGCCGAAATTCAGCCTGGTGCCGCTTTTTTTCGGCACGTTGAAGGGCACGTTCTACGCGATGGCGTTCGCGGCCCCGTTGGCGCTGTTCGGCGCGATGTATCTCAGCTACTTCACGACGCCGGGCTTGCGACGAACGATCAAGCCGGTCGTCGAGATCATGGCCTCGATTCCGTCGGTGGTGATCGGCTTCCTGATCGCCCTTTGGCTCGCTCCGATCATTGCGCGCGGCGCGTTGGCGTTCTTCCTGAGTTTGGTCACGGTGCCATTGGCGTTCGTCGTCTTCATGGTCGTCTGGCAGATGATGCGGCGGTTCAATTGGGCAAGGCGCATTGAGAACGGTTATGAGTTCATCGTCGTGCTTCCGGTGATCTTGCTGGGCGTGATGGCGGCCGTGGCTCTGGCATGGCCGATGGAGGCGTGGCTGTTCGACGGCAATTTCCGCCGGTGGCTGTTCTCCGGGCCGCTGGGCATGCAATACGACCAGCGAAACTGCATCATCATCGCGTTCGGTCTCGGTTTTACGGTCATCCCGATCATTTTTTCGATCGCCGAAGATTCGCTGTCGAACGTGCCCTATCACCTGACCGCCGCGTCGATGGCCGTCGGGGCCAGTCGGTGGCAGACGCTTTGGCGCGTGGTGTTGCCGTCGGCCAGTCCCGGCATCTTCGCCGCTGTGATGATCGGGTTCGGCCGGGCGGTCGGCGAAACGATGATCGTGTTGATGGCGACCGGGAACACGCCGATCCTGGATTGGAGCCCGTTGAACGGGATGCGAACGTTTTCGGCGAACATCGCGGTTGAAATTCCCGAAGCTCCGGTGGGCGGAACCTTGTATCGCGTGTTGTTTCTTTGCGCGGTCTTGCTGTTTGTATTGACGTTCACGGTGAACACCGCCGCGGAACTGGTGCGACAACATTTGCGGAAGCGGTACGGCCGGTTTTAATCGGGTAAATGGTGAAAAATCAGCCCTCACCCTAACCCTCTCCCGAAGGGAGAGGGGAGTTGCGCGGCCCTCACCCTAACCCTGTCCCGAAGGGAGAGGGGACTTGCGAGATAGGTTTTTGGCAATAGGATCACGACGGATGAGCATCGCCACGAAAAACGAACCGACGACTGCCCGACCGGGGCTTGCCGAGGCGCTGTCGCACGGCGAGCGAGGGCGGTTCTGGCGGCGCGGCGAGCCGTTGGTCTGGGCGACCGGCGCGGCTCTGGCCGGGTTGTTGGCGTTGGTGTT
This sequence comes from Planctomycetota bacterium, assembly GCA_023397045.1. Lineage (GTDB taxonomy): Bacteria > Planctomycetota > Planctomycetia > Pirellulales > Thermoguttaceae > JAEWUR01. Next base: position 4,330 of record JAEWUR010000623.1, on the reverse strand, counting down.
CGTGCTGCTCGGCGTCGTGATGTTCTACGGCCTGGGCGTCTTCTGGCCGAAAGATGTCAAACAGTTTACGCTGAACGACGGCAGCAAGCTGCTCGGCCAGATCGTTGCCCGGGAGAAGAACCCCGATACGAACGCGTGGAGCCTTCAACTGAAGACGGGCAACCGGGAGTTGGATCCGCAACGGCAGGATTTCCGTTGGGTTCGTGAAGATCAGATTCAGTCGATCGACGAACCGGACGGCGTGTGTGTTTTGGAACGGATCGAGAATGGGAATTTCTTCGGTTTTGTGAAGGGGTTTGACGGGCCGGATGTTGAGAAGAGCGAATCGCCCTCCCCCCCTGCCCCGGCGACGCCGACCGACACGGATCTGTCAATCGCGTTGGATCGAGTGCGGGAGATTGCGGACGAGAAGATTGCGCCGGTGTCGGACGAGTTGTTCGCGTTGAGTCGGCAGCTTCAAGAGGCGCGCGATCGGTCGCTTCGACTGCAATATCGACGTTCCAAGAGCGGCGATACGGCGGGGGTTGATCGGCAGCTTGCGGAATGGGGGCGGGAGAGCGACGGGATCAAAGAACGATCGGATGAACTGGTTGCCGAGCAGCAGCGGCGCGTGGCCGACTTGCGGCAAAATGTTGTCGTGATGTCGAATCCCGGCGCTCAGGAGACGCCGATTGCGTTGGTCGACGTCGTCCGGTTCTATCATCCGAACACGATGGGCTTCTGGGCGAAGTGTTGGCACTATGTCGGCAAGATCCGCGAGTTGCTCTGGGAGAATCCGCGCGAGTCGAACACCGAGGGCGGACTGTTTCCGGCGATCTTCGGGACCGTCATGTTGATTTTTCTCATGGCCATCGCGTGCTTTCCCTTGGGAGTGCTGGCCGGGATCTATCTTGGCGAATATGCGAAGGAAGGCCTGATGGTGCGCGTCGTGCGAATCGCGGTGAACAATCTGGCGGGCATCCCGTCGATCGTCTACGGGATTTTCGGGCTGGGTTTCTTCGTCTACGGCATCGGCGGGCTGATCGATCAATGGTTTTTTCCTGAACAGGTCGCCGCCGGATCGCCGACGTTCGGCACCGGCGGAATTCTTTGGGCGAGCCTTACGCTGGGACTGTTGACCGTGCCGGTCGTGATTGTCTCGACCGAAGAAGCGCTGCGAGCGATTCCGAGGGCAACCCGGGAAGGCTCGTTCGCGCTCGGTGCGACGAAGTTTCAGACGCTCGCACGGGTTTTGGTTCCGATGGCGTCGCCGGGCATGATGACGGGTTTCATCTTGGCGATGGCTCGCGCGGCCGGCGAAGTGGCGCCGTTGATGATTACCGGCGTGGTCAAACTCGCGCCGCAGATGCCCTTCGACGGCGTCTTTCCATTCTGTCATCTCGACCGAAAGTTCATGCACCTGGGCTTTCATATCTACGACGTCGGGTTCCAATCGCCGAACGTCGAGGCCAGCAAGCCGATGGTGTACGTCACCACGTTGCTGTTGCTGCTAATCGTTCTGGCGATGACCAGCGTGGCGATCCGTCTGCGCAATCGCATGCGAAAACGTTACCTGGTTCGGACGATTTGAGGACAACCAAGCAAGTTGGCGAGGATCAATCCATGAGCGCGGTTCTAGAGAAAGGGCGTTACGGGCGAGAACACCACGGCGGGCAAGCCCGTCCGCTGCACGAAATGGTCGGTAAGAACAATATGCGGAAGTCCCAATCTCCAATTCCTGACGTTTCACAGAGCGATCCGATCGTCCGGACGCGGGACTTGTGTCTTTACTATGGGCACAAGCAGGCGCTGTTCGAGGTGACGATGGATTTTCCGCGGCAGCAAGTGACGGCATTGATCGGGCCCTCGGGATGCGGCAAGTCGACGCTGCTGCGGTGCCTGAACCGGATGAACGACCTGGTCGACGAAGTGTCGATCGTCGGCAGCATCTCGCTCGACGGCGAGGAGGTCAACGATCCGGCGCTCGACGTGATCGAGTTGCGCCGCCGCGTCGGCATGGTGTTCCAGAAGGCCGTGCCGTTTCCGAAGTCGATCTATGAGAACGTGGCCTACGGGCTGCGGATTGCCGGCGTGCGCGACCGGCGCATTCTGGACGAGGCCGTCGAGAAAAGCCTGCGGCGTTCGGCGCTTTGGGACGAGGTGAAAGACCGGCTGAACGATTCGGCGCTCGGTTTTTCGGGCGGGCAACATCAGCGGCTGTGCATTGCAAGAGCGATCGCCGTGAATCCGGAAGTTATCTTGATGGACGAGCCCTGTTCGGCCTTGGATCCGCGCTCGACCACGCGAATTGAAGACCTGATCGGGGAATTGCGAGGCGAATACACGATCATCATCGTCACGCACAACATGCAGCAGGCGGCTCGCGTGTCGGATTACACCGCGTTCCTGTACGAGGGGTCGCTCATCGAGTTCGGCACGACCCAGCAGGTGTTCACCAAACCCAACAAGAAGGAGACCGAGGACTACATTACCGGCCGGTTCGGGTGATCCGCGTCTTCCCGAAGAGGTAGTCGAGCGGGCTTACCGGCCGCGACGCATCTTCCAAAGCAGAACTCTAACGGGAAATTGACCGAACATTCTTCCCCCGCTCATCAAAACCTTGCCGAGGCTTCCGATAATCCGATCGTCACAAAAACAGCTTCCGTGTCACGAAGCGAAGGGAGTGGGACGATGGGAGATTCGGGCCAACGAGGCGGCCGGCGGAGACTTCTCCATACTCTGCGGGATGGTTTTACGCTAATTGAGCTGTTGGTGGTCATTTCGATCATCAGCCTGCTGATGGCGATGCTGATGCCGGCGATGAACGCGGCGCGCGAGTCGAGCCGGCAAACGGCATGTGCGTCGAACTTGCGGCAATTCGGCATCGGTTTCGCCGCCCATGCTCAGCGGCACAAGTCGCTCTGCACCGGAGCGTTCGATTGGAAGAACGACGGTTGCGTGACGGAGATCGGCTGGGTCGCCGATCTGGTCGGCATGGGCACGCCGGTGGGCAAGATGCTGTGTCCTTCGAACTTGTGCCAGATCAGCCGGACGTACAACGACCTGCTGAATTTGAGCGTCTCGGCGTCGGACAAATGCGTCAACTGGATGGGGAGTCCCTCGACGACCGACGTCGACGGCACGCTGGTGCGAAACCCTTGCCGGATCATCGTCGAGACCGGTTTGTTGCCGGGCAGCGAGGAGCGGCGAACCCTGATCGAGAAGGAAATCTTCGATAAACATTTCAACACGAACTACGCGTCGAGTTGGTGGTTGGTTCGGTCCGGCGTCGTGCTGGATTCGAGCGGCAACCTGAAGACCGATCAGGCCGGCTGTCCGGCGTCGTTGCTGTCGCGTCATTCGACGTTTGGGCCGCTGACGCAATCGCGGGCGGACACGGCGAAGTGTTCGAACAGTTTCATTCCGCTTTTGGGCTGCGGGGCGGCGGCCGAACCGTTGACGATGGACGTCGGGTCGAATGCGTCGGGCATTCCCACGACGCGAATTTCGACGGCCGGGCCGGTCAAGAATCCGAGCATGACGACGCCCAGCTTCGACGTCGGAACGCCATCCTCGGGGCCGGACGGCTGGGTGGCCGGTTGGAATAAGACGCTTCAAGATTACCGCAATTTCGGGCCGGTGCATCGCGGCTCCTGTAATCTGCTGTTTGCCGACGGCAGCGTTCGGCCGGTCACGGACGTCAACCGGGACGGTCTGTTGAATGATGGATTTCTGCCCACGGCCGACAACGGCTTCGGCGACGACAAGATCGAATTGCTGCCGGACGATGTACTTAGCACTTGGAGACTGCGATAGGAATACGGACGCTGAAACGTTCAAAAAGAAAGGAGGGGATCGTCGGATCGTTATGTAGACAACCGCCATTTTTCCCGTTGGAAACAGAGACTTTTTTTGGACCAGAAACACAAAAGGAAGATTGAGATGAATTGTTCCCGAAAGAAAACCGGTTTTACGCTTGTGGAATTGCTTGTGGTGATTACGATCATCGGCATTCTCGTATCGATGTTGATGCCGGCGTTGTCGCGAGCCCGCGAGGCCGCGCGGAATGCGTACTGCAAGAACAACCTGCGTCAGATTTACGTCGGCATGACGGTGTTTGCCGACAAGGACCCGCATCAGCGTTATTGCAGCGGTGCGTACGACTTTCGCCGCGACGGTTGCCCCGACACGTGGGGTTGGGTTGCCGACATCGTGAACATGGGATCGGGCAGTCCCGGCGAGATGCTTTGCCCGACGAACTCGATTCGCTATCAAGAGAAATGGAACGACATGCTGGGCAACGACACGACGAGCGCGAAGGACGGCGCGTCGCCCGATCGTCTGGCGTGCG
>JAEWUR010000586.1 GCA_023397045.1 Planctomycetota bacterium | reverse complement strand
CCAATGCCCCGTTCCGTCCCAAGTCGGTTTCTCCAAGCCCTCTTTTATACCGTCAACCCTCCGTCGACGGTCAGCACGAGCCCGGTCACGAACGACGAAGCGTCGCTGGCCAGAAACAGAACGGCGTCGGCCACGTCTTGCGGTTCGCCCATCCTGCCGAGGGGGACTTCCTTCTTAATCTGCTCGATCACTTCCTCGCCCAACTTGGCCGTCATGTCCGTCGCGATGAATCCCGGCGCCACGGCGTTGACCGTGATGTTTCGGCTGGCCAACTCGCGGGAAACGGTCCGAGTCAGACCGATCACGCCGGCCTTCGAAGCGGAATAGTTCACTTGCCCCGGATTGCCCATCAGACCGGATACGCTGGCGATGTTGATGATGCGTCCGCTCCGGGCCTTCATCATCGGCCGCGCGGCGGCGCGCGTAAACAGGAACGTGCCGCGCAGGTTGATGTTGATGACCGAGTCCCATTGGTCATCCTTCATGCGAACCAGGACGTTGTCTCGCGTAATCCCGGCGTTGTTCACGAGAATGTCTAGCTTGCCCCAGAGCTTGACGACCTCGTCGACCGCCTCGCCCACGCGCTCGCTCTGTGTGACATCGCACGCGATCGGTTCGGCCACGCCGCCCGCCGCTCGAATCGCGCCGACCGTGTCGGCCAACGTTTCGGTGTTGACGTCGATACAGGCCACCTTGGACCCGGCCGCCGCCAACGTTTGAGCAATGCACCGGCCCAAACCTCGGGCAGCGCCGGTCACCAGAGCAGTCTTTCCGCTAAGATCGGTCGAAATTCGGCTGGTCACGATAGCATCCTTGTCGTTGTCGTTGTTCCACAAGATGTAGGTTATGCTTCAGCATAACTCGGTGCCGATTGTTATGCTGAAGCATAACCTACACACTGAAGCATAACCTACACACCCCTGGCCCTCACCCTAAACCTCTCCCAAAAGGAGAAAAGACCACTTCCCAGCCCCTAATCCCCAGTCCCCAGCCCCTAATCCCCAGTCCCGCCTCATACTTCCACGCACTGGCACGAAGCGCTGCGGTCGATGCGTCGCAGCAGGCCGCGAAGGACTCGCCCTGGGCCGACTTCGTAGAACTGATCGAATCCCTGGGCAAGCAGGTATCGCATGGAGTCTTCCCAGCGAACCGGCTGAAGGATCTGGCGAACGAGAATCTTGCGCATCTCCTCGGGATCGTCGTGCGGCAGGGCATCGACGTTGGAAATCACCGGAATCCGAGGGCTTTTCATCGGCACGTCGGCCAAGGCCTCGGCGCAACGTTCGTCGGCAGGCCGCATGATCTCGGTGTGAAACGCGCCGGCGACCGCCAGCGGCATGGCCTTCATCGCGCCGAACGATTGGGCCATCTCGGCCGCTCGTTCGCACGCGCCTTGGCAGCCCGAAATCACGATGTTCGCCGGGCAAAGCAAGTTCGCAATCTTCAAGGTCTCGTCGCCGGCCGCTTTCTCGCAAAGGGCCTCGACCTCGACGCGCTCCAAGCCCAGAATGCCGACCATTCCGCTGGGCGTGGCGTCGGCGGCCTCTTGCATCGCGGCGCCGCGACGCTGAACGAGCGTCAGCCCGTCGTCAAACTCCATCACCCCGGCGAACACCATCGCGGTGTACTCACCAAGGCTCAGTCCGGCCGTGGCCTCGCAGGCCAGCACCACGTCGGGCGACTCGGCCCGAAGCGATTCCAACGCCGCGAGGCTCGTGACGAAAATCGCCGGCTGGCTGTAGACCGTCGAGTCCAAATCGTCGGCGGGGCCCTCGAAACAGAGCTTGGCCAGGTCGTAGCCCAACACTTCGGCAGCGCGATCGTAGAGGCGGCGGACGCTCGGCAGCGACTCATACAGCCGCTTACCCATCCCCACCGTCTGTGCGCCTTGTCCGGGAAACAGAAATGCGATTCGACTCAAGATTCCGTCTCGACGACTTTTCGGCCCATGTAATGACCACAGTTCGGGCAGACCGTATGCGTCGGCACCGCCGTACTGCACTGTCCGCAGTAGGAAAGCTGTTTCGGCGTCTTGAAATCGTGCGACCGGCGGCGGCCAGTGCGGGCATTGCTCTGCCTGCGCTTCGGAACGGCCATGGTTTGATTACCTCCAACCCTTCAATATAGGTGAAACTGCAAATCCTAAACGACCACGGCCTTACTGTCAACCGAGGCAGGGGGCACCCCCTCCCACAATCCCAATTCGCAAATACCAATCCTAGATCGGCCCCCCGGAGCGGATTATTGCGGCAAACACCCGAAAAGAACGACTTTGCTCGGATCAAATCCACCCTACGTGGGCATATTACCACCACCCAAATACACAGGTTCCAATAAACCGTTCTTCTCAAACCTCGCCCTTTTGCTAGACTATTGCAGACATAATCGCCTCCTCGGACGAACGGATTCGACACATCATGGACGTTTCCCCGGTGCAGCAGTTCGCAAACTATCTTGCGGCCCGTTGTGGTAACTCGAACGTCGTAATCATTGACGATCTGGCAACTCACGATTTCGACCAACCGTATCGCGACAATGACATTGTTGTCGTCTCCAACGGAATCGTGTCATTGGAACGACTGCCCGACCGAATCGAGCCGTTGAAGAAGCTATTGCGCAAGGTCGGGAAGGTTATTCTGTCCGACGACATCGATGCGGTTCACGACCTCGACGCGGTGGACGGTTTTTTGACGCGATACGCTTTCCCGGTGGAGTTCTCCGGCTACGTCAACGCCTCAAACAGGATCGTGGGGACCTTGGCGTTGCTGTCGTCGGGTGGAACCCCGCATTCGACCCACACGCCCGACGGCTTTCGCGTTGTCGCGCTAATCGCCTCCTATAACGAAGGCGACATCATCGTGCCGGTCGTCGAGCAATTGCACCGCGACGGCATCGACGTCTATCTGATCGACAACTGGTCCACCGACGACACCTACGAGAAGGCTCAATCGTTGCTCGGTCGCGGGTTGCTGGTCGGGCTCGAACGGTTTCCAGCCGACGCGCCCTCGCCCACCTATGAATGGAGAGATTTGTTGAAGCGGAAGGAGGAGTTGTGCTTGGAAATCGAGGCGGATTGGTTCATCCATCACGATGTCGATGAATTTCGCGAATCGCCTTGGGAGGGTGTTTGTTTGCGTGATGCGATCTATTGGGTCGATCAACAAGGATACAACGCCATCGATTTCACCGTGCTCAATTTCTGGCCGGTCGACAACGGGTATCAGCCCGATTCTTCATTGGTCGATCATTTCCGGTTTTTTGAATTTGGAAGAGATAGCGGCCACTTTGTCCAAACGAAGGCTTGGAAGGCCGCCCCCGGCGGTGTCATCCTGACGAAAACCGGTGGCCATAGCGCGGAATTCGTCGGCCGAAAGACCTTCGCCTACAAGTTCCTTTTGCGTCACTATCCTATCCGTTCTCAATCGCAGGGCACGGACAAAGTATTCAAGGATCGTTTACTTCGCTATAGCCCCTCCGAACGAAAAGAAGGCTGGCACGTACACTATGACGCGTATGCTCCCGGCGCCAAGTTTCTGAAGTCTCCGAAAGGATTGACGGAGTTCACTCCATGCTTTAATCCTCACTTCCTCATCGAACGACTTTCCGGCATCGGCGTCATTCCGCTGGAAGAAATGTGCTCCACAACGCGGAAACATCAAATGGAGGAATGCGAACGAAACGTCCAAACCTTGACCGGACAATTGGCGGATCGCGATCGAGCGATCCATGCCTTGTCCGTCCAGGTGGCGGAACAAAACCGGTCGATCCAGGTTCTTTCGGCCCAGATTGCGGAAATTCTGGGCTGCAGGACATGGAAGATCGCGTCGATGCTTCAAAAAATCCGCGTCTTCTTGACGCGTCGAGGCGACCGGCATTGCTGAATAATTTCTGTTGCGGAAGGGGACGAAACTGTAGGGTGGGTCGAGCGAAGGTTATCTAGAACCACTCGATTCCGGTCGCGCTAGAACGTCGGGCGCAAGGAAGAGCCGCACGTTTGGCTGCCTGACCAAAATATCCCATTCCGCGGTGGAGTGCGTGGTGAAGAACGGTTGGTCGCTCGTCCAGTAGTGCGATGTCTTGAATCCATCGAATGCGAACAAATCCACCGACAATCCGAGGTGCGCGCATAACGCGGCCAGTGCGAAACCGGTCGACGGATTCGGAATTTGGGTGATGAACGGATGAATGTCCACAACGGCCGTGAGCACCGGCTTGCGATTGGACTGATTGAACGTTTCGAGGTTTCCCGATTCCGCCGATGCGGCCGTGAAAGGACTGAACTCCACGTGTTGGTTGCGATGTTCGATGTCGTCCCAACCGGTCGTGCAGCGGTAGTGCGTTTTCGTGCCGATCAGTTCTTCAAAGCCGGCAATTCGAAAATTGTTGAGACGAATGACAATGTCGTACCCATCGATGATTTGACCGAAAGCATGCCGCGGGGTGGCATTGCCCACGATGGCAACGCGATCGTGCTGCAAGGACGAGAGAATGTCTTCCGTACACTTCGGTTTCAGGTGCGCTCGACGCGTCTTGGCGACGCGGCCCAAAAACCTTTTGAGCGGCAGCGCGGACAAGATCCGCTCGCGCCAGCGCCAAGTACGTGAGCCTCGAATCAAAGCAAGTTGCTGCTCAAGTTCGGCGATCCTCGCATAGGCGTCGCGCTCGCCTTGTTCGGCCGAGGCCGCTTCCTGCATCACCTGCTCGGCAAGCCGCGATATTTCATGGATCGACCGATTTTGTGGTTCGACATACCCTCGCGAAACGCCGTTTCCGGTACATCCAACGTGCGGTAGATCAGATTGCCTCACCATAGACGTCCTCCGAACCTCCGGGGATGATAAAGGAAATGGTGGCAACGGGTCAAGAGATATCCGGGGGGTGCTCGGCGATTGGAAGCGAGGGTGCTTCCTATTACTGCTGCCGACAGCGCCTTTTCTCCACGATCGTCTGAATCGCCGAATCCCATCGCCAGGCGCAATGTTCGAGCGTTCGGGTGGCAAACACCTCCGATTGAACCTGACGGCCCATCGACTGTCGCAACTGCGAATCGTCGAGCAGGCGATTCAATCCTTCTTCCCACGCCTGGGCGTTGTTCTCGGCCAAATAACCGGTTCTCAGATGTTGCACCGTATGTTCGTAGGCCGGAACCCGGCTAAAAATGCCGGGAATGCCTAACGCGCCGTAGTCAAGATATTTCATGTCGGACTTGCAGCGTGTAAACGCGGAGTCCTCCAAAGGTGCGATGCCGATGTCAAAATGCATGTTGGCGACCATCCAACGCACGAACCGCGGATATTCCATGTCCTTCGGCCGTAGCGGCACCACGCGCACGGGAATGTCGCCGAGCGCCTCGTAGGTGGTCGCCGAGCCGATCGCGCCGACAACATGCAACTCGATCCGGCTGCGATGCTTTTTCCACGCCGCGCGCAATGCCGGCGCAATCATCCGCAAATCGCCGTCATGGGTGAACGTGCCCATGTAGCCAATGACGTGGACCGAAGGGTCGCGGCCTTTCGGAGGGCGTCGTCGCAACGCTCGGCGGAACAGACGCTCGTCGACGGCGTTGGGGACCAATTCTACCGTTTCATTCAGGCTCAAAAATCGATCCCGCAGCGGCCCGGTCGATACGATGACGCCGTCCGACTCGCGCGCCAGCAGTTCGACCACGGCTTTCTGTTCGGTCCCAACGCCCGGGTGGTCGATCAGGTTGTCGTCGATTGCGAAAACCAGACGTGCCCCGGCCTGCCGGACCTCCTCGACAAGTTGTTCGGCGTCCGAGGTTGTCACTCCCGGCTTCCACATCCGATCGGCGATCACCACGTCCATCCCCCGGCAGCTTTTCCGATCGCCCAGCCAGATTTTGTAGTTCCGGCGGATCGTCGGATGCGAAAGCGGGCGAATCAGGCGAATGTACGCCGCCCCAAAGGGCGTTGCATCGTTACCGTGTTCGTAACGGATCAGTACGCGGAGTTTTGGCATTGGTAATCAACCCGAAAATGCGCCAATTTCGCCTTCTTTGCCACACTATAGAATGTCGCAACCCTTCGAGTCCAGCCGGAATCACAGGTTTTCCCTCCGGATTGACGCGGCTGGCTTCTGTCAACAAGGATTTCGAAAAAAGGCGTTCCACGGTCGTTCCGAGGCATATCCTGCGACACCCGTATTGACGAAATACGGCTAGTCGAGTAGCGTCCACCTTCAGGTGCTCTCGACGGACCTTGCTAGCTTTGTTCTAAAACATGAAGATTTCCAATGACCACATCACCAAAC
>JAEWUR010000480.1 GCA_023397045.1 Planctomycetota bacterium | reverse complement strand
ATCCTCCACCGTTCCCGCAAAACCCTTCGCGAGGCGGTCGAACTGCTCGACGTCCAAGAGCGATCGAACCCATCATGACGAACCAACGAGATTTCAACGACGACGATTTGGGCGCGCTCGGCCGCGTGGTCAAGGCGATTCGGGCCGACGTGCCCGACGACGCACGATGGAATGCCGCTCGGGAACGGCTGCTAGCGACGTTGGAGCTTGCGTCCCCTGCTCTGTCGACGCCGGTCGAGCCGCGTCGGCGCGGAGTTGTTCGCCGTGCCATGCGATGGCTGCCCGCCGCGGCCGCCGCGGTTGCGGTTGTCGTCGTTTTAGCATTGTGGCAATTCACCGGATGGAATCTCAAGCGTGGCGAGTTTGCCGATGGCACATCCGATCCATCCGCCATCCACCATTCGCCATCACTTAATGCCAAATCTGTAATTCCTGATCCTTTGGCCGACAGCCCTCACCCTAGCCCTCTCCCGGCGGGAGAGGGGACTGCGGTGGGTCGGGTTGAACAGACGTATGCCGTCTTTGTCCAACCGAGAAATGAAAATCGCGAACGTCCTCTCGGTACCGGGGATGTTTTGCGGGCGGGAGATCGTCTTCGGGTCGCACCCCAAGGCGGACTCCAAGTGCGCCTCGACGACGGCAGCCAACTCTGGCTGACCGCCAACACCGAGGCCGAGTGTGTGGGAACACGCTCGAATGATCGACCGGCCTGGCGTCTCGTTCAAGGCGAGATCCAAGCCAACATTACGCGCGGAACCGAGAAGTTCTGCATCGCCATGCCCGGGGGCGGCTTGCGAGTCCTGGGCACTGAGTTTCACGTGCGCGTTTACCCCGACAACGTCTTGTCTACTTGCGAAGAGGGCGTTGGCGTGCAAGCCTCCCCTCTCCCGACCAACCTTCGGTCGGTGCCCGGAGAGGGGCTGGGGGTGAGGGCGTTTGACTCCGGATCTTTTTCACAAGAAAAACCTATTTGCAGGGAAAACCTAGCCATGAAGAATGCTACAAGCATTTTACGGCGTGCGATTGTCGTGTTGACCGTGCTTTCCGGCTCCGTCGCCTTGGAAGCCAACGATCAGGAGAAAGTCGTGCCTGAAGGGAAACGGGCAATCTGCGTCACAGGTGGTTCCGCAGAGGGCACTTGGACCATGTCCGCAGATGCAGGAACATTGGGTATTACTGGAACAGTCGAGACCGTGCCGCAGACCGAATACATCCGAAAATGGGTCGCCGAGCGGATCAACCAACCGGGCGAGGTCTCGCGGTCGGAAGTCTTGATGCAGATTCCGCTCTATCCGGCCATGTTGACGCGCGTGGTGGCGGTCGATGTGCAAACCGGCAAGGTCCGGACGATGTCCGATTTCGTCGGAGCGGGTATCCATGTGAATCCTGTCGGCCCCGGGTTGGCCTTCGTAAGCATCAGCCCGATTCTGCACTGGACTCAATCGGTCGGTGGAACGGGCAATCCGATCGCCAACAGCACCATCGCCTTGGTCGACACGCGGAACGGCGACAAGGTTACGTTGCAGCCATTGAGCGAATGGAGCAGCCTTTACTCGCAGATCTCGCCCGACCGGCGGAAGATCGCGTTTTTGGGCTGCAAGGACAAAGATCACGAAAACTACGGACTGTACGTCGCCGACCTGGAAACGCTGGAGCCCAAATTGCTGCTGAAAGGCGGCATGAGGACAACGCCCGCCTGGTCGCCCGACTCGCGATGGATTGCCATCTCGAAGGCCCAGGACTATCAAAACAACCACGAGCTTGTGCTGATCGATACGCTCGATGGATCGGTGAAATCGACCGAGATGAAAGGCGCTGGCGCGGTGTTCAGCCCGGACGGCAAGAATGTGGTCTACTCGGGCGGATTCAAACGCAACGGATCGTGGATGAAAGGCGTTCCGACAAGCGGAAACCTGTTCATCGCCACCGTGCCCGACGGCAAGCCCGAACAACTCACCCAGTTGCCCAAAGGAGGAGCCTTGGACCCGGTGTTCTCACCCGATGGATCGTATCTCGCTTATGTGGTGCGGTCGCAAACCGGCGCTGACGAAGTTGGCATCCATATTTATGACATGAAGACCAAGAAGGATTCTTATACGTGCAAAATCGAGAAAGAATCCGCACAACTTTGCGGTCCTTTGCAATGGGTCGACGATCGCTCAAAGCTTGTGTCTTGCTATCAGAGACCCTCAAGCGATGAAAAGAAGTCGCCGGAGTTGTGCGTGATCCAAGTCGAGGAGCAAAAGGGGCAGAATGGGCAGAACGACGCCTGGGTCATGTCGAATCCGACATTCGAACTGCCCAACGACGCCGAAAATGAGGGCGTGAAGAGTTTCGCCAAACATCTCTACGAGGTGTTCGAGATCAACTCGGCGGCCATGACCGCCGCCGAACTTCACGAGTTCGAGAAGTCGAAGGAGGAGTACCTCAAGGCGTGCGAGCTGATCGGATCGATCGGCGGAGATTTGACCAAGAGCTCCGGCGATAACGTCGAAGCGGTCAAACTGCAACCGAGCGATCTCCAGCCGTACCTGGAGGCGTTTTCGAAGAGAGCGGCCGAAACAACCACCAAGGAACATGCGGCCGAGGTTGTGGAAAATAACCTGAAGTTTTTTCTCAATTCGCCGCTTGGAGGTTATTATTCGAAATATGATCAGTTCCCGCCGGCCGAAAAACAGTCGGGCGAGAATGCCGCGCCGAGTTTCGCCGAATGGGCCGAAAATCCCTCGCCCGAGACCATGCAGTTCCAAGTTAACGGCATCCGCGGCAGCGATCGCGAGAAGGTGCATTGCTGGTTCGTCGTTCCAGGCGACGATCCGGCCAAGACGGCCACCTCTTACGAAGTCGTTCGATCGGGCAAAGACGAGCTTGTGTTGCGGACGCCGGTTCTGGCCGATGGAAAACGTTTTGAGGCCACGTACAAGGTGCAGAAAACCGGGACTTATAAGGACAAGGAGGGCGTCGAACACAAGTACGTACGGATTGGCGCTACGGTGACCGAAGTGAAGTGACTTGGGCTCACTCCGGAAAAAGAACAGGCCGCCGGCAGATCGGTTTCTGCCGGCGGCCTTTTTGTTTCTTGCGGTGCTGCCCAGAAACGATGACGTTGTGTTCGCCCGGCCCTCACCCTAACCCTCTCTCGACCAACCTTCGGTCGGTGCCCGGCGAGGGGACGGGCGATTACGGCTTCAGGACGATCTTGCCGGAGAGCGTGCCGTACTTGCGTAGAGTATTGTCTTCCTGCAACTGGTGCGCGGCGGCCGTGTCGCTGAGCGGCAAGACGCGGTCGATCTTGGGACGCAATCGTCCCCGAGCCATCCAGCGGTTGATCTCGGCGGCGCATTTTCGCTGCTCGTCGGCCGGAGCGTTGAACATGGCGAAACCGAACAGTTTGCAGTCTTTCGTGTAGAACGGTCCGACCGGGAACGCCGGCCGCGACTCGCGCCCGGCCATGACGATCATGCGTCCGCGAAATGCGAGATGCCGGACGGCACGATCGAAGTCTTGCTCGCGCAGCGTTTCGTACCAGACATCGATGGCGCCGAACTTGCCGAGGGCCGCGTCGATGTCGTCGGTTTTGTAGTTGGCAACTGCGTTCGCGCCAAGTTGGAAACACTGGCGCACCTTGTCGCCGCTGCCGGCGGTGGTGAAGACTTTTGCGCCAACGGCCTTGGCCATTTGGATGACGCAGGAGCCGACGCCACCGGCGCCGCCGTTGACGAAGACCTTTTCGCCCATCTTCAACTGCGCGTCGCGGAACAGGCCGAGGTGGGCGGTGATGCCGACGAGCGCCATCGCGGCGGCATCTTCGTCGGAGACTTCGGCGGGCGTCGGGTAGAGCCAGCATTCATCCACGGCCGCGTACTCGGCAAAGGTGCCTTGGCGTCCGAGCAGTCCTTGGTTGGTTCCCCAGACGCGGTCGCCGACGGCGTATTTGGTGACGGCCGATCCGACGGCCTCGACCTCGCCGGCGAGATCGCACCCGACGATGAACGGTCGCGGCAGGTCCATCGCGTACATGCCCGACCGAATGTAGGTATCAACCGGATTGACGGCGACGGCCTTGACCTTCACCAGGACCTGTTTTTCGGCAGGTTTGGGCTTGGGGAGATTTCCGAAGACGATGGAGTCGGGTGGACCCGGATTGTCGATGTAGGCAGCTTTCATGATTCGCGTCTCCCGAAAATGACGCACCACTTACCAGGGGTTATCGATCCCCGCTCGACAATCGCCTGTAGGGGGGATAACTTTATCTATTATATCAACGAATCTCCAGGCTGAGAATGGTCTTTTGTGAGAAAAAAACTGCTTTCCGTGGTTTCCCGAACGGAATGATTTCCGGCATTTTGGTCGATTTGGGTTCTCGCAAACACCGCATGGATCCCATATCACCCTGAATTCCTTTTTTGTCATCAAACTCGGATTTCTGCCATTGACCCACCAAGCAAGGTGTCTATAATCCCGCCCGAGCTTTTTTGGGCGAAAGTTGCGGCCGAAACGGTCTTTGCGCCGCGTTGGGGACGAAGAAATCCTCACAATCGCTACATTTTACGAAAAAGGAATCATCAATCGGACGGAACAGTTCGATGAAATTCAATAAGCGTGGATAGCCGAAAAAGGGCGTCAGCCTTAATACACGACACACGGTTTGCGGTTTCGGCAAATTTCACGGTTGACGAGAGTGTGTGCGTTTCCCGTTTTCTTATCAAAAAAGGCGTTTGTGCCATGCGAACTAACATTGGACGGAACTCAATTGTTCTTCTGGTGGCCATTGCCCTGTCGGGCTGCTACAGCAACGGTCGGTGGAGTGCCCCGAACTTGGCATTTTGGAAGTCCAGCCCGTTCCAGACGGCGCCTGTCGCGGCGCCGGGCGCGGTTGGTTCGCCGGTGAAGCCGTCGGGCATTGCGGCGGGCAACACCGCGGCCCCGCCGGCCAACTATGCGGCCACCGGTGTTGCGGTGCCGCCGGTTACCAGCCAAGGCACCACTTCGAGCTATAACGCTCTGGGATCCGCCTATCCGGCGGGTCAGTCGCCCTATGGCGCGACTGCGGCTCCTTACGGGACCGCTCCGACGACGGCGGCTACGACGGCAACACCAGCGAGTCGCGCTCCGATGTATACGGCCAGCACGGCGGGCGTGCCGGGCGCGAGCGCCTACGGCGCGGCCTCGGCTCCGACCTCCGGCGCCACGAGCCCTTACGGCCAGCCCAACACGTCGACCGCTCCCTACGGCGCTTCGAGTCCGTATGCCAACACGGCGACGTCGCCCTACGGCGCGACGGCAGCCGCTCCGAACTATGGCGCAACCGGCACGACGTCAAGCAACCCCAGCGGATACGCTCCGTCGGGCGCTTCTTTCGATGCGAACAACCCGGTCCGCTCGGCGACACCGTATCCGAATGCCAGCGCCGCCGCGGCCACGCAAACGGCCGGCGGTTATGCCGCGAGCCCGAGCAGTTATGGCAGCACGACCACCGATCCGGCGGCCAACGCTTCGACCGGTTACGCGTCGGGCGGCACATCGAGCTATTCGGCTCCGGTTACGCCGCGTTACGGGCAAGTCCTGCCGAGCGCGACCAATCCGTCGACCGATCCAGCCAATTCCTACGGGACCGCCAACGGGTATTCGGCGACGCCGGCAGATAATTATGCCCCGTCGAACGCGAGCAACTCGGCCTATTCGACGACGACGCCCAGCGCAGACGGTTCGAACCCTTACGCTCCGCCGGGCGGCTACTCGGCACCTTCGTCGGCGAGCACGAGCGGCAGCGCCGACTCGTCGGCCTATCGACCCGGCAGCACCGGCGATTATACGCCGGCCAATTCGACGACCAACCCCTCGTCGGGATCGTCGTATTCGGCGCCGGGCGTCTCGCCGGCGAGCTACACGCCGACGACCAGCAACTATTCGACCGGGTATTGATCGTCACGCGTTGCGGAAGACGAACTCGTTGCAGCCGCGGCCTGAGCCGCTCGCAACGAGTTTCTCCAACCGAAGGCTTAACGGGCGGTAGAAGTCGATCACCGCTTCCGGTTTCGCCACTTCAAACGGATAGCCGCCGACCCAATCGACCACATCGCGCCACGGGCTCATGCCGCGCTGTTCGCCATAGCCGCGCCACGTGGCCATAGGCCGCATCCGGACGAGATCTCGAATCATCGTCGGCCCCCAGAGTCGGACGGCACACGGCAATAGGACGAGCCATCGCAGTGCCGTGGGAGTTTTGTTGTAT
>JAEWUR010000410.1 GCA_023397045.1 Planctomycetota bacterium | reverse complement strand
GTACAACACAGGCACAACGAGCCTAAACAACGGGCTTTGCAGCCTCGTGTTCGACTGAAGTCATTCACTTGCGATTGCCTTACATATTCTTAAACGGGCGTTCTCACGAGCTCTTAATCGTTGGCCGCAAGCGAGTTGTGACGACAATGGCAACAACCTCGGCCAGCCGTCGGTGACAGAATTGCTCTCGGGATGTCGACTCTGGCACGACGGTTGCTAAGGGTCTGGGTGACGTACTCCATCCCCTGTCACTCTTAAGCACTGGTTGAGGTCTCCGCAATGATGAATTGGGCCAAAGGATCGTTCTGCGCGCTTACAGTCATGGTTGGCATATTGATGCCACGAATGTGCCTTGCCGAGGCGGATTCCGCTTCGGGAGCAAAAACGGTTACGATCGAGGACGTTCAGGCGATGGTCGAAGACAAATCCATCGACATGGACACCGTCTGGACGTTGATCGCAGCATTCCTCGTCATGTGGATGCAAGCAGGATTCGCGCTCGTCGAGACCGGCTTCACCCGTGTGAAGAACTCCGTCAACATCTTGATGAAGAACCTGCTCGACTTCTGTTTCGGCACCATCGCCTTCTGGGCCGTCGGGTTTGGGTTGATGTTCAGCATCGGCAATGGTTTCATCGGCGACAGCGGGTTTTTCCTGCAAGAGAAGACCGTGCAAGTCGCCCAAGACGACGGCACGATGAAGGAAGTCAGCAACTTCGATCCGATCTCGTGGACCAAGGTCCCCTTGGACTGCAAATTCTTCTTCCAACTCGTGTTCGCCGCGACGGCGGCCACGATCGTGTCGGGAGCAATGGCCGAACGAACCAAGTTCGCCTCGTATATGGTGTATAGCATCTTCATATCCTTGTGCATCTACCCTGTGTCGGGTCACTGGATATGGGGCGGCGGTTGGTTGGCGAAACTCGGCATGTGGGACTTCGCCGGTTCAACGGTGGTCCATAGCGTCGGCGGTTGGATGGCCTTAGTCGGAGCCTTCGTTCTTGGTCCTCGTATCGGCAAGTACGGCCGCGACGGCAAGCCTCGGGCGATCCCCGGCCACAATATCCCGCTGGCTACCCTTGGCGTCTTCATCCTCTGGCTGGGGTGGTTCGGATTCAATCCCGGCAGCACCATGGCCGCCCTGCGCAACGACACCTCGCACATCGTCTGCACCACGAACATGGCCGCGGCCGCCGGCGCCATCGCGGCGCTGTTCCTCTCGAAGGTGATCTTCGGCAAATGGGACGCCGGCATGGCGTTGAACGGAACCTTGGCGGGATTGGTTGCCATCACGGCGCCCTGCCCCTGGGTCACGATGTGGGGCGCTCTGTGGATTGGGGTTATCGCCGGCATCCTCGTCGTGCTCTCGATCCTGTTCGTCGAGCACATCCTGAAGATCGATGACCCGGTCGGCGCCGTTTCCGTACACGGCGTCTGCGGCTCCTGGGGCACGCTCGCCTTGGGATTGTGGTCGACCGGCACCGGGGACGCTTCGCCGCTGCCCGGCCTGTTCAACGGCGGTGGCGGCACCCAGTTGATCAACCAAGCGATCGGCGTCGGATCCGTCTTCGCCTGGGCCGTGGCCGGCGGATTGATCGTCTTCTACGGTCTGAAGTACACCATCGGTCTGCGAGTCAGCCCCGAAGAGGAGATCGAAGGGCTGGACGTCGGCGAGCACGGTTACGGAGCCTACCACGGCTTCGTCCTCTCGGCGACGCCGGAGGCTTAATCGTCACCTGCTGGGCGGCCGGGACGCATCGTTTCCCACGGTTGCGATGCGTCCCCTGCCGCGGATTCCAAACGAAAATCATCCCATCCCATAGAGAAAGCGTAATTACCATGAAGAAAATCGAAGCGCTCATCCGTCATTTCAAACTCGACGACGTGAAGGAAGCCATCATGCAGTGCGGAGTACACGGCATGACCGTCACCGAAGTTCGAGGGTTCGGCCGACAGAAGGGCCATACCGAAATGTACCGCGGAACGGAATACACCGTCGACTTCGTTCCGAAGATCAAGATCGAAGTCGTGATCGACGATTCCGATGTATCGAAAGTGATCGAGACCATTACGCGCACGGCCAAGACCGGTCAGGTCGGCGACGGCAAGATCTTCGTCACGACCTTGGAGAACGCCATCCGCATCCGTACCGGTGAGGCGGGCGATCAGGCGCTCTGAGGCAGGTCAACTCCAGAAATGAAAGGTGCCATGCATCGCCGCCTCAACGGCGTTGCATGGCGCCTATTGACCCTCGAACAAACATCGCAATGAGGCTGGACATCAACAAAAACGCTTCGCTTGTCCAGAACTCCCGCTATTTCTCGGCCGGAGCCTCGGGCGTGGCCTTCGGCTTCACCGGCGCCCCCATTCCGCCCGACATCCCCTGCAGCTTCGGCATCCACTTCATCATCCGCTTCTGCATCACTTCCATGCTCCGCTTCATCAGATCGGGCTGCTTCTCGACAAACGCCTTGCCCGCCGGCGACTTATAGAAATCGACCAAACCCTTCAGTTCCTCTTCCGTGAACATGTCGGCGTAAATGTCGATGTAATCTTGCTTGACGCCGTCCCAGTTCATCTCGCTGGTGATCTGCTCCAAAACGTCCTCGGGCTGCTCGCCTTTTTCACCCTCTTTGGCCTCGGCCTTCTTCGGCATCGGCGGCATCATCTTCTTCACCATCGCCAGCGACTTCTCGATGTTCTCCTTCATGTGCATCTCGTTCAGAAGCTCTTCCGCCAGCGCATGCCGCGCGTCTTGTTTCACTTCCTCGGCACGGACATATTGGCCCAAGCACAACAACACCGCCGCGAACACTGCAATCGCCGCTCTCATACCACACCTCCGAAATATTGATTTTTGTCCATTGCGAACGCAACAAACCGGCGCAAATCCTACTGCAACCCACGCCAAACAACAACCCCAGCACCCCAAAACCCCCTCTCCACGTGTGAGCGTCTTGGTTGTGGGTGGAAAATCGGGTATAAGGACTGCCCGTGGAGGAGGTTTACCTATTTTCCGCCAAATCAAGGGAGAAAAGCCATGGAAGGCTTGCGAAACAACGTTGTGCAGGA
>JAEWUR010000362.1 GCA_023397045.1 Planctomycetota bacterium | reverse complement strand
CCAGTGGCACTCAACTTCTACGTGAAATCGACTTTTTCAACAGGCTGCTAGGCGTTCGTTCCGATGGCGCAATAACGCACCGGTTGCTTCAAAAAAACCGTTTGTGCCGAGGATGCCGCTAATAACGGCCCACGATCTTCGCCAGACTGAGCAACTTCGAACTGATTTTCAATCGGTCCTGTTTGGCGCTCTCGGCATTGATCTCGAAACGGATTTTATTTTCGTCGAGAAAGAAATTGATCGTGCCGCCCCGATCCGCGAAGCCGGCGTCTTCGCCGACAAGCAAAACGCCCGAGCCTCGTGTCTTCTGAATGGCCGCGGATTGTTCCTCGGGATCGACCGACGAACTGACGAAAAGAATTTGGCAGGGCGTATAGTCTGCCATCGTTGGGAACCGGCGGATCTCGATCGGGTGCCCATCGATCTTCTTGGTCCGTGCAATCTCTTCCAGAATCCCGCCGAACTGGTCCGCCCCCAGCACGCCGATAATCAGTGGCGACGTGTCGCTAGCGAACGAATTGGCAGGCCATTCCACGTAACGCGAGAACTGGTACAGATAGGCCGCCTTGATGGCATATTCACGGTTGATCTCTGAACTCGAATACTGCCCAAAAACAGGGCCAAACGGCATCGAAAAACCAATCGCGACAAGTAGAACGAAAAGCGGCACGCCAGGTGTGAACCCCATCGTCATCCATCGCGAACGAAATCCGCGTGGTCGGCATACGTTGAACAAACGCTGCGATGACTGATGGTAATTGTCCAAAATGGTGGCCTATGGATGTCGCCTGCTGCAACAACTTACGAGAGTCTGAACAACATTCCTCCCTTCACCCTAAAACTAACCTTGCCTAAAGCACTCAGGTTTCCTGGGTGTCTCAAGTTCCAGCGAGTGCCCTATCTCTGGTATCGGCTGTCTTCACAATAAAGGCTTAGTCGGAAAGGCATTGTGACAAATGCTGCGTTCCGAACGAAGCCGTCGTTGCCGTGAGCCTCTCGGTTTCCCACAATCAATAGATAGGATACGTATCGTGCGCAGAATAGGCGACGAAAAGAAAGATTAACGATTATTTTAATTTTAACGAAAGTTTTGGCTGGGTAGTCTCCGATATCTCTTCCGTCTGTAACTCGCCAATGGCTCGGCGATCTACAGGCACCCCCCCCCTGAATGGAGATCGTGACAATGAAATCACACAAAACTTGGCTTCCGGGGATGTTCCTCCTCGGCCTGACGATCTGCTGCTCAAACAGCTTTGCGCAGAACTGGCAGGAGCCGTCCTCCCAAAACGATTCCTCGGCGACCGACTGGCAGCAGCGCGTTCTAAAACGTCCCCAACAACTTCAATGGCAACCCGCCCGATCCAAAACCGTGTCTTACGAGCAACCGGTTGAGCGAGAATCGGCCCGAGTCGCCTACCAGGAGCCCGTGCGAACCCACCAGTCGTCGAGTCGCTATCGAACGGCTCAGCGCGCGGCGAGTGGACGGAACGCATTTGACACCGTCGCGATGTCGACGGAACCGGCCCCGTTGGCTACCGATGCCGAGGTCATCCCTCCCGGCACAGTGCAGCAGCAATTCGATCCGATTGCCGCCGATGGGCCGTTTGCCGAGCCGTCGGGGTGTTCGGATTGCGGCGATTGCGGCAGTTGCGATGCCTGTTGCGACGCGCCTTGCGGCGAACGTTGCGAATTCGGCTGGGAAGTTTTTGACGGACATTGCGGTCCCTGGCTGCGCGGGCTACAGGTGTTTGCCGGCGTCGACGGTTTCAAGGGACCTCCGGACCGCGGCACCAACGGCAACTTCGGCCTGAACGAGGGCTTGAACCTCGCTCGACCGCTCGGCGATCCCTGGGGCTGCGGCTACCAGATCGGAGCCAATTTCGTGCAGAGCAATTTCTCGGGCGTGGAAACCGTCGGCGCCAGCGAGCGCGGACGGCTGTTCCCGGCCAACTACCGGAAACAATACTTCTTCACCGCCGGCATTTTCCGACGCGCCGACGAATGCGGAGGGCTCCAGGGCGGTGTCGCCTTCGACTACCTCTACGACATGTACGATTTGAAAGAGAATCCCGTAACGCAATCGACGCGCGGTGAAAACATCAGCGTGCAACAGCTTCGAAGTGAAACGGGATTCGTATTGAACGACGTTTACGACATCGGCTATTACGGCGCCTACGGAATCAACACCGATCGCCAGGTCGACGGCCGTCTCGATGCAACCGACATGTTTGCCCTGTATGTACGGCGCAATTTCGAGAACGGCGGCGACGGCCGAATCTGGGCCGGTGCCACGGGCGGCGGCGACGGACTGGTGGGCGTCGATCTCTGGGTGCCCTTGGGCGACAGCTTCGCTATCGAGAACCGGGCGAACTTTTTGATTCCCAAAGGCAGCGGCGACACGGCCCAAAACCGCGAGTCCTGGGGATTGGTCATCCAGTTGGTCTGGTACCCCGGACAAAACGCGAAGTGCCAGCGACGCAATCCGTATCGCCCACTGTTCAACGTGGCCGACAACTCGCTGTTCATGGTCAACCGAATGGCCGACTGACAGCCGGTTCGGCATGAGAACGACTAATGGATGTTGCAAAAGTGGTGATATCAGGGCGACCAACGGAAGCCCGGTAATTGTGGGAAAAACCGTTGCGTGACCGATTCACTACTCTTGCGGATACCAAATAATTCAGGGGAAGGTGGGGTGGACCAATGTGTTCACCCTGCTTTTTTTTCTTGCCCGGGGCCAACGATATCCGACGCTGAATCGATGCCCCTCCCCCTTCCCTATCCGGGGCAGGCCGTTTAGGATCGGGAGAAAGCAAGAGACGCCGCTCCTCGACCCGCCGCATGGCCGCCATATGCCCCTCCGATGGATCTGAATCCCGCCCAGTACGACGCCGTCAACACGCTCTCTGGGCCGTTGTTGGTCTTGGCCGGCGCCGGGACCGGCAAAACCCGAGTCGTGACGTATCGAATCGCCGAATTGATCCAGCACCGCATTCGCCCCGAACGGATTCTGGCCGTCACGTTCACCAACAAGGCCGCCAACGAAATGCAGGAACGCGCTGCGGCGCTCTTGGGCAAGCGTCGGAAACAGCGGCCCGAGATGTCGACGTTTCACTCGCTTTGCGTTCGGATTCTGCGGCGTCACATTCGCCAACTCGGCTATCCGGCCAACTTCGCCATCTACGACCGGGGCGATCAAGAGGGCGTCGCGCGAACCGTTCTTCGCGAGATCAAAGTGGCCGACGCCCTGCTGCGCCCCGGCGATCTGCTCTATCTGATCGGGCGATGGAAAACCGCATCCGTTCGACCGGACGAGGCCGCCGCGCTGGCCCAAACCGATCGAGAACACCTGGCCGCCGCAGCCTATCGCCGGTATCAAAATGCCTTGAAGACGGCCGGGGCCGTCGATTTCGACGATCTGCTGCTCGTGACCGAAGAGTTGCTCGACAACCATCCCAAGGTGCGCAAGGCCGAGGCCGAACGGTTTGACCACCTGCTCGTCGACGAATATCAGGACACGAACGCGAGCCAGTATCGGATCGTCAAGGCTCTGGCCTCCGGTCACCGAAACCTTTGCGTCGTGGGCGACGACGACCAATCGATCTACGGCTGGCGCGGCGCCGAGGTCGCTCACATCCTGCGATTCAAAAACGACTGGCCCGAGGCCAAAGTCGTTAGGCTCGAGGTCAACTACCGCTCGACGCGCGAAATCGTCGAGTGGTCGAATCGCCTGATCGCGTTCAACAAGGTCCGGCATGCCAAAACGCTCCGGGCGACGTGCAGCGGCGAGCCGCCGCGGATCTTGCAGTTGGAAGACGAAATCAAAGAGGCCAAAACCGTCGTCGGCGAGATCGCCGCGCGCATCGAGCAGAAAAAACGCCGCGCCAAGGATTTCGCCATCCTCTGCCGAACGAACGAGCAACCCAGGGCGTTCGAAATGGAGCTTCGCCGCGCCAACGTCCCGTATGTCTTGATGGGCGGCATGTCGTTCTACGATCGCAAGGAGGTCCGCGACATCCTCGCCTACCTCAAAGTGCTGGCCCATCCGACCGACGAGGTCTCCGTGCTGCGGATTATCAACGTCCCGGCTCGCGGGATCGGCCAGACCACCGTCAAACGCTTGATGGATGAGGCGGTCAAGTGCGGAAAGCCGATTTGGGACGTGCTGCACAAGGCAGAGGAACTATCCGGCCTGTCGCCGACGGCGGTCGAGGCCGTCGAGCGTTTTCGCGGCATGGTCGAACATTTCCAGACGCAACTCAAGAAGCAGTCGCCCGTCGAAATCCTCAAATCGCTGATCCGCGAGGTTGGCTATAAGAACGAATTGACGCGGCTCTATCCGAACGCCGAGGATCAGGAAGCCCGCTGGGCGTCGGTCGAGGAGGTTGTCAACGCGATGGCCCAATATACCCAGGAGCGGACCGACCCGACGGTCGACGGATTTTTGCAGGAGGTCGCGCTCAACGGCAACGAAATGGACAGCGACAAGGAGACGAAGCTCGAACGCAACGCCGTGGCCCTGATGACGATGCATGCGGCCAAGGGCTTGGAATTTCCCGAAGTCTACATCGTCGGCATGGAAGAGGGCACGTTGCCGCATCACCGAAGCATCGCCGACCCCGGCGCGTCGGTCGACGAAGAACGCCGATTGTGCTACGTCGGCGTCACCCGCGCGCAACGCCGCCTGACGTTGACCTTGGCGTTGAACCGTCGCAAATGGGGTAAAGAGCGTCCGACGATTCCCAGCCGCTTCTTGTACGAATTGACCGGCAAGTCCGACAATCCGAATTATCTTGCGGCCGTGCATGGCCAAAAACGCACCGGGGGGGCGAATCGACGCCCCCGGGAAGCCCGGTAGTCACCTATTGATTCCTGCCCCGCGGAAGTGTAACCTGAATGACGGATTGCATCCGGCAATCGGACTTTTCGCGATCGACAGGCCTTCTTTTTGGGAGAAATATGCCATGCTGAGACGGTTGTCCCTGTTGGAAAAAGCGATGCTGCCCGGGCTGGTCGGACTTCTGCTGTTGTGTGCCGCCCCCTCGTCTGCCGAGCCGATCCTGGGCGATCAGAGTTTCCAAATGCCAAGCGGCGGACCGGCCAACCAGCAACAGCTTGCCCAAGACGCCCTCGACCTGTTCAAATCGCGTGACTTCGAGGGATCGTTGAAGCTTTGGCGCGAAGCCTGCAAGAAGAACCCGGACCTGCCGCCCGCTCAGCTCATCATGGCGCAGCTCTATCTACAGGCAGGCATGCTCAACGAAGGCAAAGACGCGCTGAAGAAAACGATCGACGAGGCGCCTTCCGATCCCGAGTCCTATCTGTTCCTCGCCCGGGTCAATTTGGGCGAGAAAAAAGTCGACGAGGCGAAAGCGAACCTTAAGAAAGCGGAAGAATTGCTCGCCTCCTACAAAAAAAACGCGAAACGCAAAGAGGTTCTCCAAAGCCTCCTTCTGGCCGATCACGTCAACTTTGCCATAGCGCAGAAAGATTGGCCCGCCGCGGTCCAAACGCTGGAAACCATGGTGAAGGCGAATCCCAAAAACGTCGACGCGTGGCAGAAGATGGGCTTCTGCCTTTTCCAACAAGACAAAATTGACGACGCCTTGGCGAAGCTCCGGGAAATCAACAAAGTCGCGCCGGCCGCGCCGGTGGCCGAGGCTATTCTGTCGGATTTCTACGACAAAGCCGGCGACGTGAAAAATTCCCAAAAATGGATCGATGAGGCCGTCAAAACCGCCCCCGATAATCTTCGAACCCGCATGATGGCCGGCTATCATGCACTCTACGCAGGCCAGTTCGAGGCGGCACGCCAACAAGCCATCGCCGCCGGAAAAATCGACCAGAAATCGCTCGACGCCAAGCTGCTCCAGGCGTTAATCGCCACCTACGAACGAAACTACCTGATCGCCGAGTTGCTTTACAATGAAGCGTTGAAGCAATCGCCCGACAACTGGATGGTCATGAACAATCTGGCGATGGTCTTGATCGAGCAGGAAGATCCCGCCAAAAAACAGAAGGCCTTGGAATACGCCGAAGCCAACTTCAAGCGGCTGTCAAAACTCCCGCAGGCGGCGTCGACCTACGGCTACATCCTGTATCGCCTCGGGCGTCTGGAGGACGCCGAAAAGGTGCTCCCGATCGCCAAGCCCATCGCGGCCACCGATCTTGATACGGCGTACATTCTCGCCCGGGTGGCCGTCGACCGAGGCCGCAAGGAAGAGGCCCGGCAACTCATCGAAGAAGCCCTCAAGAACACCAAGACCGTCAGCTTCCGTCAAGAATCCGAAGACCTTCTCAAGAGCTTGGATAAGTAGGATCCTGCACGGCGGAACGGCACACTGGAAACCGTGTGACGTGCCGGCTTGCGGTCCGTGTCACAAAAAAACGTGCAGCGGGGCGGCTTGCCGGCCATGCCGACTTCGCACGCCGCATGGAGCGCCGCCGCCCCGCCACACGTCATCGTTCGTACCGTCGTTGCGCTCCCGGGGCTACGTTCCCGTCGCTCCGTCCGCCAAGTCGGCGGCGGCGGCGGCGAGCACCGAGTATAGGTCCTCTAATTGGCTCTCATCGACCGACGAGAACGCGATGCGGATATCGCGGTCGCCGTCGGCAATGACGCCAACGCCGTACTTATCGAGCAAGTGCTTGCGATAGGTCTCCGCGTCGATTCCCTTCAGCTTCAGGCACATGAAATACCCGGCGTTGAAGGGATACGGCTCCCAGAATCGGGCGTAATCCGGCGAACTGAGAATCGCCTGGACTTTTTTGGCCCGGCCTTCCAGGATGCTCTTCTTTTCTGCTCGCTCCGCGACGATCGCGTCGGTCGCCATCGCCTTGGCCAGAACCGACTGGGCGACGTGCGAGCAGTTCGACACGGCGCTGCGGATCGCTCCGGCCGCCTTCTTCTCCAAGGCCTGATAGAGGGCCTCGTCGCTCAAGAACGACTTCGCGCCGAAAGTTACCATGCCGGTCCGGAATCCCCAGACGAACTCCTCCTTCGTTGGGCCGTCGACCTTGATGGCCAACAACCGTTCGTGCAGGCCGGCCAGCTTCGCGAACAGCGATTCCTTCGCCACCTCCTCGCCGTAGAACAATCCGAAGTAGGCGTCGTCAGTCACGACGATCAGGTTGCGTCCGTCCTCGGCCGCCTCGTACAATACCGCAGTGATCTGGTCCAATTCCGCCTTGGTCGCGGAATAGCCGGTCGGATTGTTGGGGAAGTTCAGCACGAGAATCGTCTTCCAGCTTCCCGCGCGCGTGGCCAAGGCCTGCCGCAACGCTTCGACATTGAACCCGCCCGCCGCATTGAAGAACGGATAGGTCGCCAACTGTGCTTGATAACGCACGCCGAACAGCAATTCGTAGTTCTCCCAGAACTTATCCGGCAGCAGGACCATGTCGCCCTTGTCGACGAACAGATCGGCCACCAGGCTCAAGGCGTGCGTAACGCCGCTCGTGACGATCGACGTCGAAATCGCCTTTCCGGCAAGGCTGGGATTCTTTTGGATCAAATTGTCCCGCCACCGCTTGCGCAGATCGGGCCGGCCGGTGGCCGGCGCATAGGTCAGCGTTTCGGCCGGCGTCAACTCGTTGAAATAATGCATGATCGACGGCAAAAACATCGCCTTGCCGTTCTCTCGCGCGATGCCGATCGTGGCGTCGTAACGCTTCGCCTTGTCCTTCGCCTCGGCCGCCTGCGCCAGGATGCCCTTGGGGAAGAAAAGACGCTTGCCGAACTCCGACAGCATCGAGAAGACGTGCGGATTCTCACGCTCGATCGTGTCGTTCAACTCGGCCGCCAACGGGCGAATCTCCGAGCCGGGCTTCATTAGCGAGAGCGGCGTGCGCAATCGCTGCCGAAGTTGCTCGAGCTGATCCCACATCGGCTGCGGAAATCGATTGCCAAACGTCTGGAAGAACGTCGCGATCCCGTCGGTCTCGTTGTACCAGTCGTTCCGGTCGATGGCGAACAGCTTGCTCAGGTTCTCGCGCGAAATGTCCAGACCGGTCAGATCGAGACTCTCCGGAGCCGGAATATACCCGATCGGCGTCTTGACCGCGTCGGCTTCGCCGCGGCATCGGTCCAGAATCCACTCGATCACGCGCAGGTTCTCGCCAAAACCCGGCCAAAGGAACTCGCCGTCCTC
Organism: Planctomycetota bacterium; assembly: GCA_023397045.1. Classification (GTDB taxonomy): domain Bacteria; phylum Planctomycetota; class Planctomycetia; order Pirellulales; family Thermoguttaceae; genus JAEWUR01. The sequence goes on along the minus strand of JAEWUR010000362.1, from coordinate 1,595 downwards.
GTCGCAACGGAACCAGTTGACGTGGAAGATCTTCGGCGGGCTGGCCATCCGGCGCCCCATGTTCAACCAGTGCTCGAAGTAGTCGCCCATGTGATAGCCGCAGAACGGCAGCATGGCCATCGGGTCGCGACGCACCTCGCCCACTTTGCCGAACGCCGCGGCCGTGCGTTCCGAAGCCATCGTGGCCCCGACGAACACGCCATGCTCCCAGTCGAACGATTCGTAGACCAGCGGCGCCAGCTTCGCGCGCCGTCCGCCGAAAATAATCGCCGAAATCGGCACGCCGTGATGATGCTCGGTTCGGAACGAATGCGAAGGGCACTGGGTCAACGGCGCGGTGAAACGCGAATTCGGATGCGCTCCGACGATTTTATTGCCCTTTTCGTCCTTCATGCCGGGCTTCCACGGCCGGCCTTGCCAATCGGTGCCCTCGGCCGGCGGGTCGCCGTCGCCGCCTTCCCACCACACGTCGCCGTCCTTGGTCAACACGACGTTCGTATAAATCGTGTTCTGCCGGATCGTCTTCATCATGTTCGGATTCGTCTTCGAATTCGTGCCCGGGGCGACGCCGAAGAATCCCGTTTCCGGATTGATCGCCCAAAGACGACCGTCGGTGTCGATCCGCATCCAGGAAATGTCGTCGCCGACCGTCCAGACGCGATAGCCCTTGACCTTCAGCCCTTCGGGCGGAATCATCATGGCGAGGTTCGTCTTCCCGCAAGCGCTGGGGAACGCGGCCGCGACGTACTCGATGCGTCCCTCGGGGCTCTCGATGCCCATGACCAGCATGTGCTCGGCCAGCCAGCCCTCGCGCTTGCCCAAGTGGCTGGCGATACGCAATGCCAAGCACTTTTTGCCAAGCAGCACGTTTCCGCCATATCCGGAGCCGACGCTCCAGATCGTGTTATCCTCGGGGAAATGGAGGATCAGCCGGCGCTTGATGTCCACCTCGGCCTTGCCGTGCAGGCACTTGGTGAACTCGCCGCCCGTGCCGAGCTGCTTCAAAACGCGCGACCCGATGTGGGTCATGATGCGCATGTTGAGCACCACGTAAATGCTGTCGGTCAGTTCGACGCCGATCTTGCTGAACGGCGAGCCGACCGGCCCCATCGAGAAAGGAATCACGTACATCGTGCGTCCCTTCATCGAGCCGGCGAAAATCTCGCCCGCGCGGCGGTAGCCTTCGTCCGGCGACATCCAATTGTTCGTCGGACCGGCGTCTTCGCGCAGCGTCGTGCAGATATACGTTAGGTCTTCCGTGCGTGCAACATCGTTAATGGCCGTGCGGTGATACAGGCAGCCGGGGAGTTTTTCGGGATTCAAGGGGACGACTTCGCCCGTCGATGCGGCCTCTTGCGTCAACCGCTCTTTCTCCTCTTCCGACCCGTCGATCCAAACGATCTGGTCCGGCTGGCAGATGCGAGCCATCTCTTCGACCCATTCCTGCAATTTGCGATGTTGGTTCACTGGCCTAACATGCCTCCAAAAAAGAGTTTCATGCGAACATCCGCGCGCAGCGGGAACACCTCCCGCCAGTGCGCAACTAGTGATTATTACCTATCGGAAAGTGTCCGGCAAGGGGGGCAATCCAGTCC
>JAEWUR010000207.1 GCA_023397045.1 Planctomycetota bacterium | reverse complement strand
CTCGTGTTCTCATATGGCATTCCATTGCCTAACCTCGCCAAATTCCCGAAGACAGCCCCCCCATAACCAAAATCCGTTCCCCCTTTCTACAAAATCCCGTGCCAAACACAAAGTGCGGAATGCACCCGCCCCCCGTGTGGACGGGGTGACGGTGTTTGCGAATCGGTTGATTTCCGGTAAAATGGAATCGGTTGTTGGGATTGCGTTTGTGTCTTTGAGCACGAAGGGGTTTCGTCATGTCGTGGATAGCCGATGCGGTGGCATATGGTCCGGATGGGCAACTCACGTTGATTGTGGAGGCGAAAAGCAAGACGAAGACTTCACGATCATGGGCAAAACACATGCGTCGAAACCTCTTGTCGCATGGGGTTGTGCCAAAAAGCCGTTTTCTCTTGCTCGCACTTCCTGACCGTCTTTATTTGTGGAAAGACGTGAATAATGCCCCGGATCTGATTGACCCGACCTACGAGATCGATGCCGCGCCTTTGTTTGAACCCTACTTTGCGATGGCGCAAATTTCGCCCGATCAATTAACGCCGCAGAGTTTTGAATTGATCGTAAACGCGTGGCTAAATGAATTGATTCATTCGGGGATTCCGGAGAACGTGCCTCCTGAGGCGAGACAGGCGCTGCTGGACTCGGGGTTGCTCGGCGCGATCAAGGGGGGCAGTGTCGCGGTTGAAGTGTCAGTATGAACGTCTACGTCGAAACGAACTTCATCCTCGAATTGGCCCTCGTCCAAGAGCAGCAAGAGAGTTGCGAACGACTGCTGTTGCTCTGCGAGTCGGAAAAGGCCAGAGTGGTGATTCCTGCCTTCTGTCTCGCAGAGCCCTACGAGACGCTCGTTCGGCGGGCAAAAAAGCGTTACCAGATGCACATAGACCTTCAGTCGGAGTTGCGACAATTGGGGCGGTCCGGTCCCTACCGAGAAGAGATTGACGCCTTTGGGAGCATCACCGGATTGCTGGTCCGTAGTAACGAGGAGGAGAATCAACGGCTGACAGATGTTCTCAGGAGGATGTCAACCTTGGCGTCGATTATCTCTCTTGAATCCAAGGTATTGCTCGAAGCGTTCATATTCCAGAGAACCGACGAACTAACCGCGCAGGACTCCCTGGTGTTTTCCTCAGTGCTTCACCATCTGTCCGAGTTGTCATCAGAACATAGCGAAGCGAGTTGTTTCATCAGCAGAGACCGCAAGGCATTCGACGACCCGGATATCCGAAAACGTCTGGAAGATCGAGGGTGCAAGGTGCTCCTGAGTTTCGACGACGGCTATGCGTATGTTGCCCATCAAGTGAACGCTGGTCCGTAACGTCGTTTTCCAAGATGTTGCACACTGAGAATCATCCCGACGGCGTGATCCTTCCGGTTCGTGCCCAGCCGGGTGCGCGGCGCAACGAAATCCGCGGCGTTCAAGACGGCATGCTCAAGGTCTGCGTGACGCAATCGCCCGAGAAGGGCAAAGCCAACAAGGCGATTGTCGAACTGCTCTGCAAAACGCTCGGCCTGAAAAAGTCGCAGGTCGAATTGATCTCCGGCGATACGTCGCACCAAAAAAAGTTTCTGCTGCGCGGGATTACGCCGGAGGAGTTGCTGCGGCGGATTTCTTGCTGAGGAACTCGACCAGGCGGTCGACGTCGTCCGAGCCGACGCGGATCACCTTGCAGCCGAGCGTCAGTTTCACGCAGTCATAGCCCCAGATATTGAACGTCCATCCGCGCCGGGGCACATAATGGATGCCCCAGCCGTCGGCCCAGTTGGTCCGGCCGCGCTCGACGCCCGTAATGTCGGCGTATCGAATCCCCTTGCGTAGCAGTGGCAGCGGTCCAAAACGCAACAGCAATCGGTCGCCACCGTCGCGCACCGTCAGATTGCTGAACACAAACGAGATCAACATGCCGGTCGCGGCAAGAATCAGGCACCAAACGGCAATGTCCGGAAAGCCGCGTGCGAACCAGAAGGCGACCAACGCCGCCGCCGTGAAACCCCAATAGATGTGATGCAACTTGCCGTGTTGCGTGTGTTCATATTCCGACATAAAAAAACTCCCTGGTTGTCTATTCGTACAGCCCGTCAAATAATTGAGGCCCCAGTCGTCAATCCTACCGTTTCTCCAAACGGTCAATCATACCCGAAAAGTGGGTTGCGAAAAGGCTGGCGGTGGTATCGCCTGTATCGGCCGCGACGGCTTCGGTGGGGTTGGTCGAGATTGATGACGATAAGGGGACGTAATGGGGGCGCACATATTCCACAGCTAGTGCAGACTGACAATGAACCTGCGTCGCCGATTCCTCGGCCTGCCCGTCGTTCTTGCCATCTCGATGGCGATTGCCGTGGGATCGGCACGCGCCGACAACAGAATCCGCATCCTCCACGGCGACGGCGAGGCGTTCCAAGCCCGCGTCGATCTGGTCCAACAGGCCGAATGCGAGATCAACGTTTCCTATTATATCGTTGGTGACGACGAGATCCCGCTGGTTTTTCTCGGGCTGTTGCGCGATGCCGCCCGGCGCGGCGTCACGGTCCGGCTTCTCGTCGACGGGCACGACGGCAACAACCAGATGCCCCGGGCGTTGCAGGCCTATCTGATCCGGGAGGGCGTCGAGATCCGCGAGTATCATCCCGCCGGCAAGCTCAACGCCTATTGGATTAAGAACCGTATGCACGACAAGTTGGTGATCGTCGATGGGCAATACCTTGTCACCGGCGGTCGGAACTTGAAGGACGAATACTACGGCCAGGACTGCAAAAACTTCCTCGATCGCGACGTCTATGTCGAAGGTTGCGCGGCCGAGGCCGCCCAGTGCTATTTCATGGCCCGATGGAATAGCTGCAACGTCTGCCCGACGCGTCTGTACGGCAAGATGCCGAGAAGCATCCTGAAATATCAAATCAACGTCGACCTGAACGACGCCTGCGATGAGGAAGCCCTCTGCATCGCCGGTTATCTGCTCGATGAGGCCAAGGCAAGGGCCCAACAGTGCGGACTGGTCGAGTTCGAGACGGGCGCCGATTGGTCGTCAGTCGCCCAAGATGTCGGATGTGTGCGATTTCTGCACGACGATCCCTGCGGTAAGAAGACCAAGTGCCCCGGCATCGCCGACGACATGCTCGAACTGCTGTCCAATGCCCAGTGCAGCATCGTCCTCGAAACGCCGTACTTCGTTCTGTCGAAAAAGATGAAGCGGATCCTCGCCTCGGCCGTCGCGCGAGGCGTCACCGTGAAGGTTCTGACCAATTCGCTCGGCACGAACAACCACCAGTCGGCCCAGGCCGCCTATGAAAACGATAAACGGTGGTTCCTGCGGCACGGCATCGAGCTTTGGGAGCTCACCGGCTGCAAACATCTGCACGCCAAAGCCGCCGTCATCGATGGGTGCATCGCGGTGATCGGCAGCTACAACTTCGACATGTTGTCGGAAAAACGCAATTCCGAGGTCGCCGTCGCGATCTACGATCCCGGCGTCGCGGCCGAACTGCGCGCCTCGATCGGCATCCACCTGCAAGACTGCTACCGAATTGGCCGAAACGCCAAGCCGGAAGGCTATCGCGAGAGATACCCGGGCGTCGACCGCAAACTGGTCAAAGAAGTGCGGCGCAAGCGGCTGATTGCGCCCGCCATCCGAGGTAGCCTGTAAGGAAATGATGAATGTGGAATGATGAATGCAGAATCACGGAAGCGATGCGGAACGCCGATCTTCATTCAGCATTCATTATTCAGCATTCATCATTTCCAAAGTCCTATCGCGGACCGGGAAACGCATCATGCTTGATGTAGGCGGTTCCGTGGAAGCGTGCAATCAATTCGCGATTCTCGTCCGAGATGCTCACCGTGCAATGCGCGAGACGCCGGCTTCGCGATTCTTCGACCGCCTCGGCCAGCAAGACGCCTTCCCGGGCGGGCCTGAGGCAAGCGATGTTCATGTTGGTTCCCATCGCGGTCTGACCGTGCGAATTGCATGCGGCGAAAAATGCCGTGGCGGCCAGCGTGAACAATGCGCCGCCGTGGACCGTGCCCAGGCTGTTGAGTTGGCGTTGGCCGATCGTCATACGCGCTTTCGCTCGGCCCGGCTCGACCTCGATGAGTTCGATTCCGCTGGCCCCGGCAAACTGGTCGTGCTGCCGGCAGAAATCCAACACGTTTTGGGCGGTCGCTTCGGGTGTCGTCACGTTTGCGTTCCTACGTTGCATGAAGTTCAGCATGAAGTTCATCTGTCGGCAGCACTTCGGCCGCAGCCGCGGCGAAGGCCGAGTAGGCCGTCTCATCGAACAACACGAAGCGAACCAACGCCGGCCGCCTGTGCTCCTTCAGAAACGCAGCCGCGGTGGACAGGGCAACCCGAGCGGCCTGATCCATCGGATATCGATACGCCCCGGTGCTCAAGGCCGGCATCGCCACGCTCTGACATCCGTGTTCGGCGGCCAATTCCAGGCTGCGTCGGTAGGCCCCGGCCAACAATTCGGGCTCGCGGCGCCCTCCGCCGTTCCAAACCGGTCCGACGGCGTGAATGACGTATTTCGCCGCGAGATTTCCCGCTGTCGAGATGACGGCCGACCCGGTCGAACACCCGTCGGGGTATCGGGCGCTGGTTTCGTGCATGATGGCAGCCCCCCCGCGACGGTGGATCGCCCCGTCGACGCCGCCACCGCCCGCCAAACGCGAATTCGCGGCGTTGACGATGGCGTCGACCTGCTGCGCGGCAATATCGCCCCGGCAGAGTTCAATCGTTTGATCGTTGATCGCAATCCGCATAGGATTCCTTTGTGGCGGTGGCTCGTGCGATGGCCCACCTATATGCTACACTTGACGAGAGCGTGAGAAAAGCCACCGGGAGTGAAGGGACGATGCGCGAAACCGTAGGCCGACCGATGGAAATCCTGCTCATCGAGGACGATCTCGAGGATGCCGGACTGACGATCGAGGCGTTGCGCAATGGCGAAGTGCCCAACCGAATCAGCCTGGTGCGCGACGGCGAAGAGGCCATGGAATTCCTGCATCGAAAGGCCATGTATCGTCGAGTGCCCAAGCCCGACCTGATCTTGCTCGACCTGAACTTGCCGAAGAAAAGCGGTCGCGAAGTGCTTTCCGAGGTGCGTGCCGATGACGATCTGGCGGGCGTGCCGGTTGTCGTGCTCACCAGTTCCCGAACGCACCAAGACATTCTCCAGGCCGAAAACCTCCGCGTGGAAAGCTATCTGACCAAGCCCGTCGACCTCGCTCAGTTTTACAGCGTTGTCAAATCGCTTCGGAAATACATGCTGGCCGACGTGATCGTGCCGCAATGAGTTTCGATCGATGTGCATCTCCCAGCCCGCCAACATGACGATTGGCGTCACCGGCTCGTCCGGGTTGATCGGGTCCGCCCTGGTCCGACGCCTGACGGACGACGGCCATCGCGTCGTACCGATTCGACGAAACCCGACAACCGAATTCGGCTTTTCGTTAGATTCGGGGCCGGTCCAAGACGGTCTGGACGTTCTCGTGCATCTTGCCGGCGAACCGATCGCGTCGCAACGCTGGAACGCGGCAAAAATGTCTCGCATTCGCAATAGCCGCGTCGAGGGCACGCGATCGCTCGCACAAGCGGTCCTTGCGATGAAGCGCCCGCCCCGCGCCTTCGTGTGCGCCTCGGCCATTGGCTATTACGGCGACCGTGGCGCTGCAATCGTCGACGAAACAAGTCCACCGGGCAGCGGGTTCCTGGCCGATGTCGCGCAGGCTTGGGAACACGAGGCCGAGACCGTCGCTCGGCATGGCATTCGTGTTGCATGCCTTCGCTTCGGCATGATCCTAAGCCGCCGGGGCGGGGCCTTGGCTGCCATGCTCCCGCCGTTTCGCATGGGATTGGGTGGCCGCATCGGCACCGGGCGACAGTTCTGGAGTTGGATCGCTCTGCACGACGCCCTCGATATCATCGACCGCATCGTCGTCGACGAGACGCTCGCCGGCCCGTTCAATGTTGTGGCTCCCAACGCCGTCACCAACTCGGAATTCACGACGGCCCTCGGTCGCGCGTTGCATCGGCCGACGCTTTTTCCTGTGCCGGCTTGGGTCGTTCGGACGGTTTTTGGCCAGATGGGCCAAGAACTGCTCCTCGCCAGCACGCGCCTCGCACCCCGACGCTTGATCGACGCCGGATTCCGTTTCCGATTTCCCGAAATCGACCGCGCTCTCGATGCGGTGCTGAACGACTAGTGGTCTGTCCAATTCAAGTTTGCGAATGGACCGAACATCGTAACCCGAAGCGTAAGCGAGGGATAGCCTCGCTTACGCTTCGGGTTACAATTCTGCTGCACCGAACCTCCATCAGTAACGACGATCTGGGCAAACCACTAGGTTGTGGCCCAACCTTTCCGCAACAGAAACGACGGCGACGTGACGGCCCAGCCTGTCCGCGCAACGAAAAGGCCGACGCATCGTCGGCCTTCGATCAAGTCGTTTCGCGGATCATTGGGCGAGCTGCTACTGCGGCTGCCCCGACCCCGGATAATAGGAGCCGTAGTTCATGTAGTATTGCGGCGTGGCCACGCCCTGCAATGATTGATTGGTGCGATAGAGCTGTTGCAGGTCGACACGCTGCGTCTGCGACGTGTTGTTCAGAGTTCGGATGTCGCGGTTGAACTGCTGGTTCAGAAACCGCTGCTCGATCTGCGGACGAACGAGCGAGGTGTAGTTGTCGATCGTTTCGCCGCCGATCCGGAATAGGTTCATGTACGGACTCACCCCGGATTGAGGCTGGTAGCCGGCAAACGCCTTATCCGAAGCCGGCGAGGGCGCCGCTCCTGCATTGCCATGCGAGGCCGGACCGCGAGTCAACGGGCTTTTCATCTTCTGTTCGAAGCCCGACTGCCCCGCCAGTGAGGACGACTGCGTTGGCGGAGTCGGTTGCATCTGTGCTCGGCGCCCGGTCATCGACGTGGGCGCGGTTGGTTGACCAAACGCATCGGTCGACGTGTCGGTTGGCGGCGTCGGAATGTACGTCGGCATTTGTGAGCGTATGGATTGACCGCCCGACGGCGCGCTGGCCTGACCGCCTCCCTGGGTGTCGCGAGGACGCGAACCACTCTGCGGTGAGGTGCCCTCATACGGATACTTCGGAGCCTGCGTCGTCGTCGACGTCGGAGACGACGGCATCACGTCTTGCTGTTGCACCTCGCCCGGAACGCCGGCCTGATCTTCCGACTCGGGGTCGTTCAAGACCCAGCCGCCCAATACCAATGCGCTCATAACAACGGCGACATGCATCGTTTCGCTCCTTTATCATCGCGTCCAAAGATTGGACACCCTTCGCACACCTTAATTTTACGCCGACGCGACAACGGCGGCAACAGATTCTTTGCCCGCAAACAGCTTCCCCGCCAGAGAGTTATGCATCGTGTGGGTCAGGCCGCAAGGCCACCGGGACGGCTCTCTCTGTCAAAAATACCTGGTTTGGTTATACGATCGGCCGAGGACTTGGAAGCCGCGGACCGAGGACGCGCCGAGCGACGACACGCCAAACAGACGCTCGATCGGCATCGTGACCTTCGTCAGCAGCGTGTTG
>JAEWUR010000143.1 GCA_023397045.1 Planctomycetota bacterium | reverse complement strand
CGGATCGACGTGACGGGCAATACCCGGACGGGGCTTGGCCAGGAGCGTTGGATGGGCCGCGAGAAGGACGTCAACCTGAGCGAGGTGACGCTTTGCCTGCTCTATCATTACGCTCGCACGGGCAGTTGTCCGTCGCTGCTTGCCGCCCGGCGGATCGTGGCATCGCGCGAGCCATCGGCGGCCGATTCCCGCTAGTTGTCTGTCCAGATCGTCGTTACTAATGGAGTTTCGGTGCGACAGAATCGTAACCCGAAGCGTAAGCGAGGACAGCCTCGCTTACGCTTCGGGTTACGATGTTCGGTCCATTCGTGAACTTGAATTGGACAGACCGTTAGTTTTTCGGCGTTTGCCGGGCGAATTGTCTCGCCGTATAATTCCCTGGCTTGGTCCAATGACGCCTGATGTCAATTCCAGGGGGGCGACGATGCGATTCGTGAACTTCCGATGGGGGTGGTTGGCTGTGTGTTGTGTTGCGGTGGGCTGCTCGGCCCGCAGCGATTGCCAAGAATGCTATTTGGCGGCGAAGCCGGTTTTAACCAGTGAGGAGTCGACTGCGATGACCATGACACCACCGCCCGGCGGCGATAACGTAAGGCAACGAACCGATGCCGAGTGGAAGAGGATTCTTACGCCCGAGCAGTACCGCGTCGCGCGGGAGAAGGGCACCGAGGCGCCGTTTTCGGGCGAGTATTGGAACTGCAAGAAGGAAGGCGTCTATCGGTGCATCGCCTGCGGCGCCCCGCTGTTCGATTCGGACTCGAAGTTCGATTCCGGCTGCGGCTGGCCGAGTTTCTCCGAGCCCAAGGGGGCGGAGAACATCGCCGAATCGGTCGATCGGAGCCATTTCATGGTCCGGACCGAGGTTACGTGCAAACACTGCGGGTCGCACCTGGGCCATGTTTTTGACGACGGTCCCCAGCCGACCGGGCTGCGCTACTGCATCAATTCGGCCTCGCTGAAACTGGAGCCGAAGAAGCCCGGAGGGTAGAGGCGTTACCCCCCACTCAGCACACCCCCCGCCTGGCGGTTTGTCCAGGTCGAGCATGCATGTTTCAGGTTGCGGGGTACGACAGGATGGACATGCCCATGCCGGGCGTGGACATGGTACCCCAAAACGCTAGAGCGAGAGTGAAACCGCTCTAACGCGATTTTGCCCTGTTTTTTTTCGGCAAAATCCGCATAGGTCAAATTTGCGCCATGCGTTAATCTATTGGGCAATGTTCGTGGGAAGGCTGGTGTCCTTCGTAGACGAGCCGCGGTGGGGTTTCCTCCACATGGAGAACTATTCGCGGCAAGATAGGTAAAGGAGTCCTGTTGATGATTGGAACGCGAACACCCTTTCGGATCAGCTTTGCGGGCGGAGGAACCGACCTGCCCAGTTTCTATCGTGAGCAGCCGGGATGCGTGTTGAGCACCAGCATCAACAAATTCATGTACGTGATGGTCCATCGGTTTTTCGACGATCGGATCCAGGTGAAATATTCGCGGACCGAGTTGGTCGACCGCGTTGCCGACATTCGCCATCCGATCGTTCGCGTGGCGCTCGAACAGTATGGCGTGACCGGGGTCGATATCAACTCGATCGCCGACATACCGGCAGGCACCGGTCTGGGATCTTCGTGTTCGTTCACCGTCGGCCTGCTGCACGCGCTTTGCGCCTACACGGGGCAGTTTGCCTCGAAGGAGTGGCTATCGCGCAAGGCATGCGAGATCGAGATGGACATCCTTAAAGATCCCATCGGCAAGCAAGACATCTACGCGGCATCCTACGGTGGGTTGAATTTCATCACCTTCAATCCCGACGAAACGGTGCAGGTCGAGCCCGTGATCATGCCGCTTGGCCAGCGCGCGAAGCTCAGCGACAATCTGCTTGCGTTTTATCTGGGCGGCGTTCGTTCGGCGCACGACATTCTTCGAGACCAGCAAGAGACCTTGGAGCGAGATCGGCAGAAGATGAAGACGATGGGGCGAATGGTCGAGTTGACTCGGGAACTTCGCGAGTCGCTCAGCCGGGGCGACATCGGCGACATGGGTCCGATTTTGCACGAGAACTGGGAGTTGAAGAAGACGCTTTCGCCGCACATTTCGGATGACGGGATCGACGCCTGCTACGACCGGGCGCTTCAGAACGGCGCCACCGGCGGAAAGCTGTTGGGGGCGGGCGGATGCGGCTTCCTGTTGTTCTATTGCGAAAAAGACCGCCAGGAGCAGCTTCGCCGCGCGATGGCCGATCTTCGCGAACTGGATTTTACGTTCGACGCGTTTGGAACCCAGATCATCTATTACGAAGAAGACGCAAGCCGCTCGATGGCGAGACCGGCAATCCGAGTTATGCGCGCGGACGCCGCGTGACAGCAATTTCCGAGGACGACAACCGATGACAACGGCACACGACGACGCGCCCATTGGCATTTTGGGCGGTGGGATATCAGCCCTGGCTTTCGCGCACTCGAGCGGTCGAGTGGCGACGATTTTCGAGAAAGAGGATCGCCTTGGCGGGTTGTGCCGCTCGTTCGATTGCCAGGGAATCGCGTATGATGTCGGCCCCCATGTTTTCTTCTCGAAGAACCAGGAGATTCTCGATTTCCTGACCGGTCTGGCCCCGATGCACAAGATTCGGCGTTCGAACAAGATTTTTTATGAAGGCCGTTTCGTCAAATATCCGTTCGAAAACGAATTGTCGGCGCTCCCTGAACGCGATCGCGACTGGTGCCTGAATTCATTTCTCGACAATCCGTATGCCGACTATCCGGCGACGAGCATGCTGGGCTTTTTCTATCGAACATTCGGCGAGGGGATTACTCGCACCTACCTCGAGCCGTACAATCGCAAGATTTGGAAGTTCGAACCGAGCTTCATGGACTTGCAGATGGTCGAGCGGATTCCGAAACCGAAGCCCGAGGACATCATCGCTTCGGCGCGTGGCGAATCGAGCGAAGGCTATCTGCATCAGCTCTATTTTTCCTATCCCGCGCAGGGCGGCACCGAATCGGTGATTCGATCGTTGGCGTCGCAATGCGGCGAGCGATTGACGGTCCACACCGATTGTCCGGTGGAATCGGTCGTTCGGCGTTCGGACGGGACGTTCGACGTGACGGCCGGCGGTTCGACGGATCGATTTCGGCAGATCGTTTCGACGATTCCCGTCCATGAGTTGCTCGCGCGGATCGAACCGCAACCGCCTGCGGAGGTTGCCGAGGCCGTGCGTGCGATGCGATTCAATTCGATCCACATCACGATTGTCAACACGAAGGACGATCGGCTTGGCGACAATTTCGCGGTGATGACGCCTCGGCCCGACATCTGTTTCCATCGCGTCTCGAAGCTCAACTTTTTGGGCGAGGCGTATCATCGGTCGGGAACGGCCACCTTGATGGTCGAAACGACATTTCGACCCGGCGACCGCTACGATTTGCCGTCGGAGCAAATTTCGGACCTGGTTGTTCGCGATCTCGACACGATCGGTTTCTGCGCGACCGGTTCGGTCGTTCATCGCGAGACTCGCACGTTCCCGTATGCCTACGTGATTTACGACCTCGGGCATCGGCGGAACACCGACCTGGTGCTGCAATGGTTGACGTCGCTGGGAATCACAAGTTTGGGGCGTTTTGGCGCTTTCGAGTACATCAATATGGACGAGGCGGTTCGACGAGCCCAAGTGGCCGCTCATCCGTTTCTCACAAAATGACCGTTTTCGCGGCCGGCCATCGGACTTGCCAAATATCCGCAAATGATTAGAGTATGGATTATTGGTATTCGCGTAAGTCGTGAATCGGTTGCATGACGTTTTCTTCCGTTGTGGTCGGGCTTCCGTTGGTCGCCCTGGCGTCACTACTTCTGCGATGCCCAATAACGTCGTTACTTCACTTCGCACGATTGACCTGCAACATGCCCAGTCC
>JAEWUR010000139.1 GCA_023397045.1 Planctomycetota bacterium | reverse complement strand
GGTCGGCGGCGTCAACAACGATGCGCCCACCGACATTGTCGTGCTGATGCCCAAAAAGACGAAGAAGCTTCGATAGATCGGCACGTCGGAAAACCAGACGATCGACGCCATCGCGGCCAAAACGCCGGACACCGTCCCGATGGCATAACCCCAGCCGTTGAATCGCCACCAGAACCACCGGAAAAAGTTCGGCATCAACACGGCCGTGCCGAGAACCATCATAATCCACGCGAAGATCACGTCGATGTTCGTCGCCTGCATGCCGACCATGACGCCGGCCGCGGCCACCAACACGCTCGCCACACGACTGGCGTTCACCAATTCCCGGTCCGACGCCTTCGGCCGCAAAAACCGCTGATATCCGTCTCGAACCAGATAGGCGGCCCCGGCGTTCGACGTGGCCGAAAAGTTCGCCATGAACGCCGAAAGCAAACCGGCAAGCACCAAGCCCTTCAACCCCACGGGCAACATGCTGCCGATGACCACCGGATAGAGCTTCTCGGGATGCGGCAAGTCGCCGCCCCACTTCATGATGCCGATCACGCCGACAGCCGCCGCCACCATGAACATCGGCGTCAACGCAACTCCCCAGAGCATTCCGGCCTTCGCGGCATCCCTCGGACTCCGCGCCGCCAAAAACCGCTGCATGTCATAGAGCTGCTGCGGACCGCCGACCGACAACAACAGCCCCTTCAAAACCCAAACCATCGACAGCAGCGCCAATAGCGTGTAGCCCTCGGTCACTTCCCAATGCTCCAAATGCCCCCACTCCCACGTCGGCTGAATGCTGAACCATTCCGGCGGAACCGCCTTTGCCAATTCCTCATACGAACTCATGCCGATCGCCTTGGCGATCAGGATCCCCGATCCAATCAAAATCAGCGCGAACTGGATCACGTCCGTCACCACCACGCCGTACAAACCGCCCAACGCCGTGTAGATCGCCGTAATCACGATCAATGTGATCGCCAGGGTATGCGGCGAATAGTCCGGCAGAAACACATGCAGAAAATGCCCGCCGCCAAATTCCGCAAAACCCGCGAACGCCACGGCCACCACCACGGCGAGCAACGCATAGGCCGATCGCGCCACCTGACCCGCAGGGCCGTCGCCAAAACGAATCACCATCCACTCGGCCCCCGTGACCACGCGGCTCCGCTGCAACCATTTGCCCATGAATGCGGCAAAACACGCCACGACCGCGACAAACCCCCATTCCCATTGAATCCAGAAAAACTTCTGCCCCATCACGTAGAAGAACCCAATCGTCCACATCACCCCCGTCACGTCAAAATAGGCGCACGTGCCCGAAACGCCCAGGAGCCACCAGGGCATCGAATGCCCGCCCATGAAGTAGGAATCCATGTCGGTCGACGCCATCTTCGTCAGCCAAACGCCGACGACCAGGACGACCACTAAATAAGCCGCTATAATGGCCAGGTCGACGCCCCCGACCGTGATCGATTGTTGAAGCAGCGGATCCATAGGCGGGCCTCTTGCGTTAAGAACGACTGTCGTATATATTAGACGTTTGTACTGAAAGGCACAAGTGCGATGGACCACGAAATTCCCCAACGAATCCAGATGCTCCGCAAGCGGTGCGGCCTGTCGATTCGCCAATTGGCCGCCCAGGCCCACGTCACCCCCGGCATCATATCTTGCATCGAGCGAGGCAAAAACTCGCCGAGCATCGCGACGCTGCAAAAAATCCTCAGCGCGCTGGGCACCGATCTGGCCTCGTTCTTCTCCGCCGAAAAGGAACCGCAGCAGGGCCCCGTCTTCCTCCGAGAACACATGCAGGTCGTCGGCGACGGCGACCGCACCTACACGATCGTCTTTGGCAAGCAGCCGGGCGTCGGCATCGAAATGTTCGACGAAACCATCCTCCCGGCCAAGCGGCGGCCGCCGTTCGAGACGCTCAAATGCGACGTGGCCGGCTATATCATCTCCGGCAGCCTCGTCCTCGAAACGAAAGGCGAGCCGAAATGCGTTCTGCGCCCCGGTGACGCTTTTTATATCCGCAAGGGCGAAGAACATCGCGGCTTCGCCGACCAGGACGGCCCCGTCCGCCTGATGTCCATGTATCATCCAGCACGTTATTAGCAAAACTCTCCTCGCCCGCAAGCGGGAGAGGGGCAGGGGGTGAGGGCGGCCCGATTCCTCACCATATCCAACACCACCATCTACACCAATACTCGATGAGGAATCCTACCATGCACGTCGATTGGCCGTTTGAATTCCCCGGCGCCTACTGGCTCGACAACCAAGAAGAAGAAGTGACGCTCGACGTCCTGCGAAACGGATCACTCTTCCGCTACTACGGCCTTGGCAAGGCGAAATACGCCGACCTCTACGAAGCCGCGGCGCGCGAGTTCTACAAGACTCCCTATGCCTTGGGCCTCAACAGCGGAACCGGCGCCCTGTGCGCCTCGATGGCCGCCCTGGGCATCGGCCCCGGCTGCGAAGTCATCCTGCCCGCGTTCATGTGGGTCGCCAGCGTCGGCGCCGTCGTCCAAGCGAATGCCATTCCCGTGCTCTGCGAAGTTGACGAGAGTTTCTGCCTCGACCCGGTCGACCTCGAAAAGAAGATCACGCCCCGCACCAAGCTCATCCTGCCGATCCACATGGCCGGCAGCCCCTGCAACATGGACGCCATCATGGCGGTTGCGAATAAGCACGGCATTCCCGTGCTCGAAGACTGCGCCCAGGCCAACGGCGGCACCTACAAGGGCCAACGCCTCGGCACCTTCGGAAGCATGGGCATCTTCAGCCTGCAACTCAATAAGAACATGACTTGCGGCGAAGGCGGACTCTTGATCACCAACGACGAAAAGCTCTATTACCGAGCCTTCGCCGCCCACGACATGGGCTTGATCCGCAAAAACGGCCGACTCGCCACGCCCGAACCCTACGCCATCGCTTGGGGCGGCGGACGGCGCATGACCGAAGTCTGCGGCGCGATCGCCTCGGTCCAACTCAAGAAACTGCCGCAGATCCTCGACCACATGCGCGCATCGAACAACCGAATCAAGTCGCTGCTCGAAGGAACGCCCGGCATCGAGTTCCGACGCCTGAACGACGCCGAGGGCGACACGGGCACGTTCCTGATGTTCATGTTGCCGAGTGCCGAGAAGGCCGTTACGGCCGTCACCAAGATGCGCGAGTTCGGTCTGCACAACGTCTTCCGCATCGCCGAATACGGCCTGCACATTTACTACAACATTCCGTCGCTGGTCGGCAAGGTTCCGCTCTCGCCCGCAGGCAATCCGTGGTCGTTGGCCGAAAACGCCCAAAGCGTCTACTCCTATGACAAGGGCGCATGTCCGACGAGCGATGCGCTGTTCGAGCGTGCCGTCTTGGTGCCGATCCCTTCGCGTTTGACCCCGGAACAAGAACAAAGCGCCGCCGAGGCCATCCGTCAAGCCGTCGCATAAGTCCCCTCTCCCTCCGGGAGAGGGTTAGAGTGAGGGCGCGCCCAAGAAAAACATCTTCCACCGCCCTCAACCAGCAAATCACATGGGTGGCCCCGATAGCTTGCCTATCGGGGTGCCGAAAGGCACAAGAGGAGTCGTTGTTTCTCGGCAAAAAACCTCTTGCGGCTTCGCCGCCCTGATAGCCGAGCTATCAGGGCCACCCAGCGCGCCGAAGAAAAAGCCCCCGGGGAGAGGGTTAGGCTGAGGGCGTGCCCAAGAAGAAACATCTTCCACCGCCCTCAACCAGCAAATCACGATCCGCCATTCAGGAACCATCCGATGACCTCGAAAGACCGCATCCTTGCCGCCATCAACGGCCAGCCGGCCGACCATGTCCCGCTAACGACGTGGTGCTTCGGCTTTGCCGCTCCCAAGCATCTGCAATGGGAAACCAACGGCCAGCCCGTCCCCTATTGGTATACAAAACGTTTGGAGCATCTCCACGAATTGCCGTACCCTTGGGAATTGGAGGACGAGTTCCGTCGGGCCGAGGCGTGGCTCTCGCTCGGCATCGACGACGTGCTCGAAGTCTCGGTGCCCTGGGGGCAAGATCCTGCCGTGACGTTCCAAGACAGCGTCCTGCCGCCAGGCGATGCGCGGGGAAGTGAAAAATATCCCGTCATGGTGCGCGACTACACGACGCCGTCCGGTCCGCTGCATCATGCCGCGTGGCGGACGGCCGAAGAACCGGCCGGTTGGCCGATCCAGCCCAAGTGCGTCAAGATCATCGAGGACTACAACGTCGCCCGGGCGACGCACCATCCGGTCCACTCGGCCGACGACGTCGCCGCGCTCCGACACCTGTTCATGCCGCCTGACGCTGCCCAGCGTCAATGGTTCGCCGACCGCGTGGCGAAAATGAAGACCTTTGCCGACCAGCGCGGGCTCTTCACCCAGGCATGGAGCGCCTTCGGCATCGATGCCGCCGTCTGGTTCACCGGCACGCAAGGCGCGGTGATGATGTCGATGGACGCCCCCGAGGTTTTTGGACAACTGATCGACCTGATCGCCGAAACCGACTTGGCCCGAACCGAACTGGCGGCCTCGACCGACGGCATCGACATGGTCTGCCAACGCGGCTGGTATTCGTCAACCGATTTCTGGTCGCCGCGTTTGTTCGATCGCTTCGTCTATCCGCACCTGGCCGAGATGACTGCCGCGGCCCATCGGCATGGCAAGAAGTTCGGCTACGTGATGACAACCGGCGTCGAACGGCTCGGCCCTCGATTGGCCGACGCCGGCGTCGATGTGCTCTACTTCGTCGACCCGGTGCTCGACGGCATCTCGCTGGAAAAAGCCCGGGACCTGTTCGGCGACCGCATGACGATGGTCGGCGGCACGAACGCCTTGACACTCGCCTCGGGCGACCCGCAACGCATCCGCGACGAGGTCCGCCGCGCGATCGAAATCCTCGGCCCCACAAACCGTTTCATCCTCCACCCGATGGACGCCATCTTCCCCGACACGCCCTGGGAAGGCGTTCAAACGATGATCGAGGCCTGGAAGGAGTTCCGATAACCGATGTCCGGTCCCCTCTCCCTTCGGGAGAGGGCTAGGGTGAGGGCCGATCAACAAAGGACGCTCTGGGTGGCCCTGATAGCTCGGCTATCAGGGCGGCGAAGCCGCAAGAGGTTTTCTGCCGAGAGACAACAACTCCTCTCGTGCCTTTCGGCACCCCGATAGACAAGCTATCGGGGGCACCCGCGACGAAGATTGCGATACAACAAATACGTGTGCCGAATTGAACGGTATTGGGACTCGCCCGCCGCGGTCAACGATTTTCCGAGGACCCGCAATGACGAACGCATTCGAAAAACTGTTCCCCGCCGACGCCATGACCAAGCGCGAGCGGGTCGAGGCCACGCTGAACCACCAGCCGGTCGACCGGGCCGCAATCCTCGAACAGTTGAGCTACAATCCCAGCGTCATTTCGATGGTCACGGGCAAGTCGATCGACGGTTTCAACTACACGGTCGACGATATCGGCGAAACGGTTCGCCGAACGACCGACCTGATCATGCCGCTGGTCGCTCCCAAAGGAACCGATCGATTCACGACCGAAGACGGCTTCGTGATCCAGAACGATAACTGGCAGTCGTGGCACGCCGCCCGTCCGTTTTCCAACCCCGAGGGCGCTCGCGATTGGCTGATCGGAGAAACGCGAAAAGTCCGCGAAACTCGCTTCGACGCCCATGCGGCGCGCGAAGCCTATCGCAACGAAATGCTCGAAACTCAGGCGCGAATCGGTGAAACCGTCATTCTGAATTTCAGCTTCACGCGGTTCTGCGAAGTCTACGACAAAATGGGCCTCGATCTGTACACCTATTTCTTCATGGACTATCCCGAGGTCCTCGACGAATTCATGGCCGCCTCGGTCCAAGCCGAATTGCGGCGAATTCATGCGGTAGCCGATCCGTCGCTTTCCCCCGTCATCCTGATCCCCGAAGATTTCTCCTCGAAGCGAGGCCCGATCTTCTCGCCCGACTTCTGCCACCGCTACCATCACGAGCCGGTCCGCCATTTAGCCGACGCCTGGCACGAACACGGCGTCAAAGTCCTCTTCCACAGCGACGGCAATTACAAGCCGGCCCTGCCCGGTCTGATGGCCGCGGGCGTCGACGGCTTCTACTGCCTGGAGCCAAACGCGGGAATGGACATCGTCGAAATGAAGAACACCTACCCGCAAATGGTCTGGGCAGGCGGCATCGACGGCGTCGATCTGATGGAGCGGGGCCAACCCGAACAAGTTCGGGCCGTTGTTCACCGCCATATCCTCGAAACCAACGTCCTGGAGACGGGCGGCATGTTCGTCGCCAGTTCCTCCGAAATCAACCCTCCGGTCAAGCCCGAGAATTTCCGCGCGATGATCGACGCCGTCGGAGAAATTCGCAATCCAGAGTTCGCCGCTCAATAGTGAGGGTCAGATTGAGAATCCAACGAGGCCGACCAACGGAAGGCCGGATTTGTGTCAAAATGGCTCGAAATTCCGCTGCATTACTTTGCTGACTATCAAAAAACAAGGAATATCGCACATGGCCGACCTCCAGAAAAAACCTCTGATCCCGCGCGTCGGCGTCGGTTCGCTGTGCAGCCCGCTGGAAGTCGGAGCCGATCACGCCCCGAAGGCCGCCGATGATCTCGCCCGGATACTGCAAGAAGCCGGCTGCGAAGTGGTCAACGTCGGCCCGGTCGATCGGCCTGAAAAAGCAACCGCCGTCGGCCGAAAACTCGCCGAATCGCACGTCGAAGCCGTCGCCCTGATCGCCACCAGTTGGTTCGAAGACTATCTCGCTCTCGATCTGCTGGAGGAATGTCGGGCGCCATTGCTCCTCTGGTCTCTGCCTGGCATGGAGACCGGCGCGCTCTGCGGCATCCAACAACTCGCGTCCTATCTGAAGCAGCTCGAAACGCCCTATCACGCCGTCTTCGGACCGCTCGACTCGGCCGACAGCCGTCGACGTGCGTTGTCGTTCCTCCGTGCGGCGTCGCTCGCCTACCGGCTTCGCCGCGCGAAGATCGGTCTGGCCGGCCATCGCGTCAACGGCATGACCGAGGCCACGGTCAACGAACTGCCGCTCAAAAAAACCTTCGGACCGCGCGTCGTCGCACTCGATCTGCCGCAGATGCTTGCCGACGCCGCCGAACGGCCCGACCGGCAGGCCGCCGAGAAATGGCAAGAGGTCGTCCGCCGCGCCGGCTGCTGCAAGGTCGCCGACGCCGAAGGCCTCGACTCGATGAAGATCTACCTCGCCATCGAAAAACTCGTCGAGCAACACAACCTCGACGCACTCGCCATCGGCTGCTATCCGCACCTGATGGGCCGCGTCTGCCTGGCCGCCTCGCTGCTGGCCGATCAAAACATTCCCATGGCCTGCGAGGGCGACGTCGGCGGCGCGTTGGGCCAACTCATGCTCACGCTGCTAACCGGTCAGCCGACGCACAACACCGACTGGCTCGACCCGTTGGACGACGACACGATCATCCTGAGCCACTGCGGCTCGGGCTCGTTCCATCTGGCCGAGCGCCCCGAAGACGTTCAACTCAATTCCGTCCGCCTGATGGGCCGCGGCGTCTGCGCGCTGTTCACCGCCAAACCCGGCCCGGTCACCATGCTCAACATCATCCCCAGCTTGACCGGCTATCAAATGGCCGTCGTCGAAGGCGAGGCCCTCTCCACCTCGATGGTCTTCCCCGGCAATCCACTCCGCGTCCGATTCGATCGGCCGATCGCCGCGATGATCGACTG
Source organism: Planctomycetota bacterium (assembly GCA_023397045.1). Classification (GTDB taxonomy): domain Bacteria; phylum Planctomycetota; class Planctomycetia; order Pirellulales; family Thermoguttaceae; genus JAEWUR01. The sequence continues at coordinate 28 of JAEWUR010000139.1, read as the reverse complement.
GATCCACGACCAAGGCATCGGCCATCAC
>JAEWUR010000099.1 GCA_023397045.1 Planctomycetota bacterium | reverse complement strand
GGGCAGGCCCATTGGCTCTCGTTCCAGAATGATCGTTTTCAATGGTCCGACGCAAAACGCAGGGATATGAATGAGGTATATCAACTGCGCTACGACGGCAAGAAGTTTTCCTCGCGCCGAACAAAAGTGCGAACGCAAAACGCCGACAATCCCCTGTTGATCGGCAATACCGGTTGGGTCGTCGTGACATCCGGGATCAGCAACGCCATTCCAGACGGCGACGATCTGCTGCTGCCAATGCTGGCGGCGCGACGCGATGGTTCGGCCGTGGGTGTGGGAGTCGCTCGATGGACGTGCCGACAAGGGGAATGGAAGCCGATGGGATTTGATGCGGTCGCGACGGGAAAAGCAACGCCTCAGCGTTCCAATATGGCGGAGCAATGCCCTTGGATGGAACCAAGTCTGGCCCGCGAAACGGAGGGAAGACTGCTGTTCTCTGCCCGCGACTCCGGCGAGCGTTGCCACACGCTGTCCGTTTGGCAATCGAACGGCGAAGGTGAATGGAGGCAAGTTCTCGATTTACCCAGTGCGCGCATGAATGCGCCGGTAGCGATCATTACGGCTGCCGACGGCTCGGCCTACCTCGCGTCCAATCCTTATGATGCGACGTTGTTGCCCGAGACTGTCGCAACAGGACGTGGGCGCGAGAAGTTATCGCTATGGTCTCTGAATTGCGAAAGAACGGGGATAGAACAGTCTTTTCTGATTCGCGATTGTCTTGCCGATTTTGGCCAGCCGCCTTTGGCGGCCTTGCGGGAACACCCGATCGAGGAAAAGTGGATGGCCGACCATGCCAACGGCGCGACGGTCCGTCTTCAAGACGGACGATGGCATCATGTTTTGGCCTATCGCGTTTGCCATAGTCCGCCCTATGCGTCCAACGGCGCCGCACCCTCGCCTCACAGCGGCGCGTATATCGAAGAGGTGGTTGGCCGTGGTCCGGCGCTGCCTGCATGGCGTTTTCCCGAGGAACCACGATAGCCCTACTCGTGTTGCACCGAATGAGAAGAACAAAGGAAATCATGAAAAGGAATCTCGGCAGTTATCTCTTGGCACTGGCAACCGCGTTGACCGCTGCGTCCCGTGCCGAGGGAGTCGTCTGGTCGAGAGCAGGCGACAACCCCATTCTCACGGAGTCGAACGACCCAGGTTGGTATGACAGCGGGTATATCGCCGGACCCAAAATCGTGTACGACCGCGATACAAGCAAGTATTTCATGTACTATACGGGCTGTACCGATGCCGAGAGAATCAATCGTGAGTCGATTGGTCTTGCGACGGCGGACCGTCTCGACGGCCCCTGGACCAAATATGCTTCGCCCAACGACAGGCACGCCCTTTTCGCGCCGGGTTTTTTGGGTTCCTTTTATTACAGTCGGAATTGGGGTTCCGGAACGATCGTGCAGACAGGTTCCCATTCATGGGAAATGTGGACGGTCGGCAGCAGCACTCCCGACATTCGCCCTCACGCCGCGAGAGTCGGCTATGCGACCAGCGCCGACGGATACAACTGGACGATGCATGAAGGCCCGGGATACGGCGGCTCGGTATTCGAGGACTTCAACATCAGTTCGAGCGGAATCGGCGCATTTGCGGTTCTCAAGGAAGATGAGACATATCGTGCCTGGTACACGGGGCTCTATGCGACCGGCATCCAATACGCGACGAGCACGGATGGAATCGATTGGCAGGTTGCGGAAACCGAGATTACGGGCGTTCAGCCCGTCTACACGGTCGATAATGTCTTGGCGCACGGCGATCATTACTATATGACAACGTCGAGAGCGGATCTGACGGGAATCGACATCTACCGGTCCAGCGATGGGTTCGACTGGGAGCTGCTCGACGCCTTGTCACTTGAACCATCGACCGACGGTTGGGACAAGACGCGGGTCTACCAGGCATTTCTATGTCCCGATCCAAATGCCGGGTTGCGTCTCTTCTACACCGGATCCGATGCTTCCGATGACACGCAATCCAAGCTTGGGATTGCCAGTGCAGCCGTCACATTACCGGAACCAGGGACCATCTATTTGCTGCTGTCGGGCGCCTTGTTGCTGCTTTGTTGGTCGCGACGCGTTTCGAGGGAACGTCTCGCAGCAATCAGCTTGCCTACGCCAATTCAAAAAGTCAATCAACGGCATGTAAGAGGAAATGCATGATGCATGGATCCGCCGATCTGGCCGCCCCAATCGCCTATCACCATCCCCATCCCGCGCATCCAGCCGCGACGATTCGACATGACTCGGTTGTCTCGCCGAATCTGGCCGTGGGCGATGTTTCTGACGTTTCGGTCTATCCGAGCACTTGCCGTGTGGGGAACACCATTGTTTGCGTCTATCGCCGCGGCTCGGCGAAACATTCGCGGGACGGGGTGCTATTGGCACAATCCTCATCCGACGGCGGCAAATCCTGGTCGCCGCCGGCCTGCGTCTTCGATCAAATCGGCGCCGACGAGCCCGAGTCGGTGCATGTCGGCGTGGTTTGCGCGCTCGGCGACAAGGTTGTGGCCTTCTTCAAGACAGTGGAAGCCAAGAAGGCCGACGTCTATATCTTCAGCGAGGAAGGACGCCAATTGCGTCAGAACGCCTATATGTGTTCCAGCATCGACGGCGGACGCCATTGGAACGCACCGGTGAAAATAGACCTCCTCGGCGGTCCACGCGACACGTTTCTCGGGAGCCGACCGTTAACGCTGCCGGGAGGGCGATTGTTGATACCGGTCGAAGCCACCGGCCAGTACGGCCAACAATTCATGATGGGCATGTTCTCCGATGATGGCGGTAAGACGGTCTCTCCGTTGTTCGATATCGCACACGACGTCACGGGAAGACTGGGATTCGGCGATGGGAAGCTCTCGCTGCTGCCCGACGGCCGAATGGTCATGCATGTTTGGACGTATCTGAATGAGACCGAGGAGACGATTGCCGTTCATCGTTGCGTTTCGTCGGACGGCGGACGCACCTGGACTCCGCCTGAACCCACCAACGTCGTCTGTCAGATCATGAATCCCATCGTGCTTCCGACGGGAACCCTGCTTGCCGCCGGGACGGTGCGCACGCATCCGGCGGGCATTCGGTTGTTCCAGAGCCTCGATGGGGGCGCAACCTGGAACGGCACGCCCATTCAACTTTGGGACGAACAGGAGTTGCGGATCACGGGCGTTCCATTGGCGATTACCTCGAAGCTGGACCAAGATGAAAAATTGTGGGCAGCCCTTCCGTCGTTCGCCTTTGGATGGCCTGAGCTGACGCGGCTTCCGGACGAAGACGTCTTGTTGACGTATTACGCCTGCGTGAACGAGATAACCCACATTCGTGCCTGTCGCTTCGCCGTGGGGACGCGTCGTCATCGGTCGGCAACCGTGCAACAGGATGCCCATGCTTGACATTGTAACAGTGACAGGGCCGATTCGGCCGTCGGAGTTGGGGCCAACGTTGTCGCACGAAC
>JAEWUR010000096.1 GCA_023397045.1 Planctomycetota bacterium | reverse complement strand
GGTCGGCGTCAACCGGAGCGTAGGCCAATACGCTGTTGGTTGTGCCGAGGTCGATTCCTAGGACATATTGGGCCGCCATCGTGTCATCCGTTGTTCGGAAAGCTCTGAAGTGGGGATTTGGTGAGCTGCAATCTCATATCTCAACTCTCAGATTTCAAATCTCATATCGGAGAACTGGGATCAATCGAAACACCTGTCAACAGTCATGGCTCGACGTCAGCTATAGTTCGACTTCCGCGGGGGCGACGATTCGGGCGGCCGAGGCGCTTCCCGTCCAGACGGGCAACTCGCACGTCGTCGCTTCCCAACCGGGATGGACCAGCCGGCCGTTGAACGGAGGCTCGCCGGCCACGTTGCCCGTCAGATGCCAACGGTTCGGATCGAAACCGGCCGGCACCTCCACTTGCACGCCCTCTTCGCCGGCCGTGGCAGGCTTGAGTGCAAACAGCCGCTTCAACACTGCGGCGCAATCGCGATGCACGTCGCGAACGGCCGCGCCGATCTGCGCGTCGCTATAGTCGTTCAACGATTCCTGGATGAAATCGATGAATCGGGCTTCGCGCTGCAACGTGGCCAACAGGGTGATCGCTTCGCTGCGCGTCGGGGCTTTGGGAGCCGCCGCCGGTGTGGGCTTCGGCGTCGGTTTCGGAGCGGTCGCTGCCGCCGTTCTACCGGTCAGCCGTGCCAGTTGCTCGGCCGTTGCATGGAACAGGATCCAGAAAAACACGTGAAAAGCGAGTCGAATTCGCGACATGATCGTATTGATTCTCCCGTTCCCAAGTTTCCAGCGAACCTCGATCTCCCCGAGGTTCGCCGACCAAGGAACATTGTGGTCGTGGGGATTTATTAATATTCAGCGAAGTAGAGCAACGGAGATGCGAGCGATCTTGCCACAAATCCGGCCTTCCGTTGGTCGGCCTTGTTGCATTCTCAATCTGTCCCGCAATAGCCCTCACCGCCGACCATCTCCCAAGGGAAAATGGCCGAGGCGAACGACCCGTGAAGGATACACCTTGAAGGCCGACGTGAGAAGGGGTCAGCCGACGATGCGTTTCCAACGCTCCAAATTCCACTGCACCTTCTCGGCCTGCGACATCTTGCTGAAATCGGGTGCGGCCGACGTCGCAGGGGACACCTTGAGCGCGGCGGCCTTTTTGGGCGACGCCGCCCCCGAGCCGCTATAGCTGCTGGCCGTCTCGGTCTCTTGCAGATCCTCCTCCAGAGAACGGCGGGGTCGGATGTTCAGCTTCTGCAAGTCGCCGTGATAGGCCTTGACGGCCTCGGCCGGCTCGATCTGGTCGTCGGCGATCGCACGGAGGTATTTCACGAAGCTGAGTTGGTGCTCGGAATTGTTGATCTTGCGTCCGTAGAGAGCGACCCGGGCGCCGTATTTCTTGGCCTCCCAAAGCATGTGGAACGCGTCGAACGTCGTGCCGGCGCTGCCGCCTAGGATGCCCACGACCAACGAACGATCGTATCGCGCGAGCGCCTCCATCGCGGCCGGGCCGTGGTAGGCGATCTTCAAAAACACCGGACGGCCTCGGCTGGTCACGCCGGCCAACGCTCGGACGATGTGATCGTTGATGAACCGCGGCAGGTCGGCCGGCGGATGTTCGCATGCGTTCGGATCGAACACCTCCAAGAAGTGCCGAAAACCTTTCGTCTCGGCCTCAATGCGAAACGCCTTGTATGCCTCCAACGATCGGTGGTCGAGGTCGACGTCGTTATTGAACGTAACCGAGTACAGCCCGAGATCGGCCCCAAGACGCCGCTCATCGGCCGAACACTCCGCCTTGCCGCATTGGATGTGGTCGATCGTGGCGGTGCGGAACGGCTGCGACGGCTGCTTGCCGTATCGGCCGCTTCCGCTGGCCAGCCAGATGTCGGTCGTGTCGTTCGCCCGAACGGCCGGCGTGATGTGGCTGCCGTCGAACAGCCGCTCGTCGATCGTCAGCAGTTCGTTCGAGCTGGCGCTCATCAACATGATGTCGACCAGACCCTGCGCGATGATCTCGCGGATCTGTTGACGATAGTCGTCCAACGTCCTGAATCGGGCCTCGCCGGCGTAGTGCTCGGGGCTCAAGCCCGGCGCCGACAGCCCGAACGCCATGTCGGCGTCCTTCGCATCGGCCAGGATGAAATCGCGGCAGGAGCCGTCGGACAAAATTCGGGCAATCTTCTGGTCTAATGATTTTTGCATGGCGGGTACTCGGCGGTTCGTTCGGTTTTCTATTCTCTGTCAGATGAATATGTCTATTAAGCGGCACGCCTTTCGGCTGCCGCACGGTTTTCGCGAAACTATTTGACTCCGCAGGCCTTCTGGGCTCGCGACAACACGGCGCCGGCCTTCTTTCGCGCGCGTGCCGCGCCGTCGCCAAGAATCTCGCGCACCCGTTCGGGATGCGACTCCAATTCGGCGCGGCGCTGCCGGGCTTCGGCGAAATAATCAACGGCCAGGTCGGCGAGGGCTTTTTTGACCTCGCCATAGCCGAATCCGCCCTGCCGATATTTGGCGGCCATCGCCTCGCGACCGGCGTCGTCGGCGAAAAGCGAATACAACAAATAAAGGTGATCGGTCTGGGGCTCTTTCGGCTGATCCATCGGGCGCGAGTCGGTCACGATCCGCATAATCTGCTTTCGCAACGATTTCGGATCCTCGAAAATATCGAGCGTATTGCCGTAGCTCTTCGACATCTTTTCGCCATCCACGCCCGGCACTCGGGCGGAACTGTCGAGCAACTGCGACTTCGGCAGAACGAACGTCTCGCCGAAAAGGTGGTTGAAACTGCCGGCCAGATCGCGGCAGACTTCGACGTGCTGCACCTGATCCTCGCCCACCGGAACCAGATCGGAATCGTACGCGAGGATGTCGGCCGCCATCAGGACCGGATAGGTGAACAACCCGGCGTCGGCCGCCAGACCTTTGGACTTTTTGTCCTTGTAGGCGTGGCACCGTTCGAGCAAACCCATCGGCGTCCCGGACATCAAAAGCCAACACAACTCGGACACTTCGGGCACGTCGGATTGCACGAACAACGTCGCGCGGTTCGGATCGAGTCCCAACGCCAACAGGTCGAGGGCGGCATCGAGCGTGTTCTGCGCAAGAACCTTCCGGTCGCGGACCGTCGTCAACGCGTGCAGGTTCGCAATGAAATAGAAAGCCTCCTCGGCATTGCCTTGCAGTTGGATATACTGCCGGATGGCGCCGAAGTAGTTGCCCCAGTGAAAACGGCCGGTCGGTTGGATGCCTGAAAGAACACGCATGGAAGCAGGGATTTTTGGGATCTGGGGATTTCGAGATTTGGGGATTTCGAGTTTTCACACTTGCAGCGTTCCGACGACTTCCGCAACCGACCTCGCACCGAGCGACGCGAGAGCCGAGGGCAGTGCATCGAGGATTTCGAGCGACGCCTTCGGATCGTAAAAGTTTGCGGTGCCGACCTGGACGGCCGTTGCGCCGGCAACGAAAAACTCCATCACGTCGTCGATCGAAGCGATGCCGCCGATGCCCATCAACGGGATTTTGACGGCCTTCGCCACCTGATAGACGATCCGCAGCGCGATCGGCTTGATGGCCGGCCCGCTCAACCCGCCGAGGACATTGCCAAGCTTGGGACGCCGGCGTCGCCAATCGATGGCCATGCCGAGGCAGGTGTTAATGAGCGAGAGTGCATCGGCGCCGCCCGCTTCGGCCGCCTTGGCAATGGCCGTAACGTCGCTGACGTTCGGCGTCAGCTTCGCGAGGATTGGCAGCGAGCACGCGCCGCGGGCGCCCGCAACGACCTTTTCGCACAAGTCGGGATTCGTGCCGAAATCGACGCCGCCAGTGACGTTTGGGCACGAGATGTTCAACTCCAAGGCCGCGATACCGGTCGTTTCGTCCAGTCGGGCGGCCATCTCGGTGAACTGCTCGACCGTCTTTCCGGCAATGCTCACGATGATGGCCGTGTTCAGCGTCGTCAAATACGGAAGATGCCAATGGATAAACGCCTCGACGCCGTCGTTGTCCAGTCCGATCGAGTTGAGCATGCCGCCCGTCGTCTCGACGGTGCGCGGCGGCGGATTGCCGGGGCGAGCTTGTTGGGTGATCGTCTTCGGTAGGATCGCCCCCAATCGCGATAGGTCGACGAACCCTTCCATCTCACGCGCGTAGCCGAACGTGCCCGAGGCCACGCCGACGGGATTCGCCAGTCGGAGGCGGCCGAGTTGGACTTCAAGCTGGACGTCGGCGGGATCTACGGACATTCGATGATTCGATGGCGAGCAGGCAGAGGGCAACCAATAGGTCAACACGGCCGCGTGTCTTCCGAAAGTCTTTCCCGCAAAAGCAACACCCCCCGACAAAAGGGGGTGCTTGGCAACGACAAAGCATTCCCGAAGATCGTTCCAGTGTAACGGTTCGATCCCGTGGATGTCAATTTATGCGGCCTGCGACAACTTGGTTTCTGTTGCGGAACGGTTGGGCCACAAACCAGGCACGGTTCGCCTCGCGGACCATTGCGGCATTCCTGGGTTCCCATGGTTCGCGGGGCGGACCCTACGTCCTTCCCGCAACAGAACCCACTTAAATCACACCGCCGTGTGTCCGAATCGGGGTCGAATGGTCGGGCTGATCGAGCAGCCAGAATCGCTCCCATTCGTCGAGGAACAGTCGCAAGTTCTCCGACGTGAACATCAATTCCTGGTTGCGTCGGGCGGGGTCGCCGGAATAGGCGGGCAGCATACACCCGACCGTGGAGCTTAGCAGCATCCCACAGGCCAACGCCATCAACAACTTACGCATGGAACCATCCTCCGTGATTAGTTCGCATTCCCACGGCCGGCTCGGCCTTCGGCCACACAGTCAACGCCGTTGGCCAATCACCCGAACCCGGGGGTCGTATCGATCTGTCAGTGTTTTTTCAAAAAAATCGCCAGAAAAGTCCACAAAAAAGCATCTTCACTTACGAGGCGCGAACGCGAGTTCACCGACGGCTCGACTTGTTCGAGCGAGGGGCAAATCGTTCGTGGCGACTGCGATCGTTATCCGTCGTAACCGGTTGCCGCGTTAGGTGATGAGGAGGCCGACGCCGTCGACGCATCCTTGCCCGAGGGCGGTTTGCCACGCGCGGCTTTCGCAGCCGCGGCGGCCTGGCGTTCCAATTCCTTGACGCGTTGTTCCATCTCTTTGCCGGGCTTGAACGTAACGACGAACTTTTCGGGGACGAACACTTTGTCGCCTGTCCGAGGATTTCGGGCCTTGCGGGGGGCCCGACGTTTGACCTCAAAGACTCCGAAGTTGCGAAGCTCGATGCGGCGTTCGGAAACCAAGGCCTCAACGATGGCATCGAACGTTTTCTGAACGATCTCCTTCGTCTGCAACTGTGTCAGCCCGATTTCTTCCGAGATCGTTCGTACAATTTCTTTCTTGGTCACGACGCAATTCTCCTTTGAGAAGGGCCGCACGGAGC
>JAEWUR010000077.1 GCA_023397045.1 Planctomycetota bacterium | reverse complement strand
CACCCCAGGCGTCTTCCAGCCGCAACTGCCCGGCATCCTGAATGCCGACCAAAAACCAACCGTCGGCGGACGACATATCGAGTCCGTCAATGAACAGAAAAAAGGGAACCACCCATGAACTCCGATCAAAACAGTCGCCCCGCGCCCGCCTGGCGCGGCTGGACCTTGTTGCTCGCCGCCGCCGCCGTCACCTTCCTCCTCGGACTTCTGGCCTCGTCCATCATCTCCCGACGCGAGGAAGCCCGAGTGCAATTGCCGCTCCAAAAAATCGGCGAATGGGAAACCGATAGCGCGGTCTGGGGACTCAATTTTCCGCGCGAGTACGAAAGCTATAAGAAGATGGCCGAGTCCAAAACCGAAACCAAGTACGGCGGCGCATACCCCCGCGACTACCTCAAGGAAACGCCCGCCAACGTCATCCTCTTCGCCGGATACGCGTTTTCGAAGGAATATCAGCAGGCCCGCGGACACGTCCACGCCATCGAAGACGTGACGACCACCAAACGGGTCAACGACAAGACGCCCGCCACCTGCTGGACCTGCAAAAGCCCCGATGTGCCGCGCCTGATGCACACCTTGGGACCCGAAAAGTTCTATGCGTCGAACTTCGACGCCCTCAAACCCGAAATCACCCATCCGATCGGCTGCCTCGACTGCCACGAACCCAACACGATGCGCCTTCGGGTGACTCGGCCGGCGCTGCGCGAGGCGTTCGCCCGCCAAGGAAAAGACATCGATCAGGCCACGCACCAAGAAATGCGCACGCTGGTTTGCGCCCAGTGCCACGTCGAATACTATTTCAAAGGCAAGGGCAACTACCTGACCTTCCCCTGGGACAAAGGCACCACGCCGGAGCAAATGGAGCAATACTACAACGAGGCCGACTTCGCCGACTGGACCCATGCCATCAGCAAAACCCGCATGGTCAAAATGCAACACCCCGACTACGAGGTCTATAGCACCGGCGTCCATGCCTATCGCGACATCGCCTGCGCCGATTGCCACATGCCCTATCGCACCGAAGGCGGCGTCAAGTTCACCGACCATCACATCCAAAGCCCCTTGCTCAACATCGCCAATTCCTGCGCCGTATGCCATCGCTGGAGCGAAGATGAAATTCGCAGCCGCGTTGAAGGCATCCAGGACAAGGTCCACCAGACGCGACAGTTGGCCGAATCGACGCTGACTCGGGCGCATTTCGACATCGCCGCCGCCATGCAAGCCGGCGCCAACGACGAGGAGCTATCCAACGTTCGCAACCTCGTCCGAAGCGCCCAGTTGCGATGGGATTACGTGGCGGCCAGCAACGGCATGGGCTTCCACTCGCCCGAAGAATGCGTGCGAATCCTCGCGGCGTCCATCGACCTCGCCGGCCAGTGCCGCGTCGAGTGCGCCCGCATCCTCGCCGCACACGGCGTCACCCAGCCCATCGCCTATCCCGACTTCAGCACGAAAGAAAAAGCCCAAGACCTAATCAAACCCTTCGTCGAAGGCAACCCTCCAAAACTGCTTTGAAGGAATGCAATCTACGACCGCGGTCGATTGACGCGAACCAGAAGTCCGTCAAGCCCGGAATCGACGTTGATCGCCGCATCAATGCGTTTGGCCAGGGCCGCGGCATCCGGATCAATCGTGCAAACGACGATCCCACAATGCGTCGGACTTTCTTCGTGCAAACGGATGAAATGCCGACGATTGAACGTCAATAGAATCCGCCTCTCGCTCGCGGCGAACGCCAACATCTCGGCGTCCGAGATTCTTTGGCCCGCTCGACCGCTTTCATGGGTTGTCAGGACGTCATGCCCCAACCGCCGAAGCTCCGCAACCGCCGGAAACGGAAAATTCTCGTTTGCGTAGATCCGGGCCATGCCTCACGCCTGTTCGTTTTCGGCAATCAAACGGTCGATTTCTTCGCGATGCGATTGCTCGTAGGCCCAAGCATGGACAAGATCCTCAGCTCGTAAAGTCGGAAAACTGCTCAGAATCTCCCCCTCGCTCATCCCCAGACGCTTCGACTGCACCAAGACCCATACCGGGATCCGCGTCCGAATGATGCAAGGCTCGCCACCGCAAATCTGCGGGTCGCTGTCGATGCCAGGCGCGGCATTGCCCAGATCCCGGACCGCCGAATAGATCAGTTGCGCCTTCTCGCCGGGCGTCAACGTCTGCAATAGTTGCTCCAACTGCTGGAGATTGGTCACTCGACCATCCTTTCGGCAATGGCAAAACGCCTATTACATAATCCTACCTCACCCCAACATCTCGCGAAATTCCTCAAACAGATAGTCGCTGTCGTGCGGGCCGGCCGACGCTTCCGGGTGATACTGCACGCTAAACGCCGGAACCTTCCGGTGCCGAACGCCCTCGACCGTCTGGTCGTTCAGATTGATGTGCGTCACTTCCAAGTCGTCAGGCAGGCTCTCCGCATCGACCGCAAAACCGTGGTTCTGGGTCGTAATCTCCACCCGGCCGGTCGCATGGTTCATCACCGGCTGGTTCGCGCCCCGATGACCAAACTTCAACTTGTACGTCTTCGCCCCACACGCCAGCGAAAGAAGTTGATGGCCAAGACAAATGCCGAACACCGGCTTCTTGCCCAACACCCCGCGGATCGTTTCCTGGGCATACGTCAGCGGCTCAGGATCGCCCGGTCCATTCGACAGGAACACGCCGTCCGGATTCAAAGCCAACACGTCGTCGGCCGAGGCCTTGCCCGGCAAAATCGTCACGCGGCAACCCATGCTGAACAGGTGCCGGGCGATGTTCCACTTCATGCCGTAATCCAGCGCCACGACATGCGGCGCGGAATCGTCCGGCGCCGTATACTCCGAAATCCCCAACTTCGACCAGCGGCTCAACGCGTCGGTCCAATTCACCGGCCCTTCGGGAATCACCTCTTGCACCAAATCGCGTCCGACCAGCCCGGGACTTTTCCGTGCCTTCGCGACAAGGCTCGCATCGTCCAAATCAACCGACGAAAGCACGCCCTTCATCGCGCCCTGCGTCCGCAAACGCCGAACCAACGCCCGGGTGTCGATCCCTTCGAGCCCGACGATGTTCCAGTGCTTCAAATAGCTGTCCAAATCGCCGTCCGAGCGGAAGTTGCTCACCTGCCGGCTGCTCTCCCGAACGATGAAGCCCGACAAATGCGGCTTTCGGCTCTCGACGTCCTCACGGCTGACGCCGTAGTTGCCGATCTGCGTGTAGGTCATCGTAACGATCTGCCCCCGATAGCTCGGGTCGGTCAGTATCTCCTGATAACCCGTCATCGACGTGTTGAAGCAGACCTCGCCGTCCACCTCGCCGATGGCGCCAAACGCCGTTCCGGTCAGTACCGTTCCGTCTTCCAGGGCAAGTTTCGCAATTTGTGACATAGGGATTCTCAGGAATGTAACGTCCGAGCAAGCATTGCCGACATCTCGATCTCGCCGACCGCCCAAGACCCGTTTTGTGACTCGCGATAAAGTCCGGCGGCCGATCAACCCGATAGTCCTTTTACGGCTGCGGGTCTCCGGTGCGGCGATTTCCATCGCTCGTCCCGGGCAGCCTCACGTGAGGGTCTTGCGTCGGCGAGCAAGCACCCTCATTTTTTTTGCGCGTTCACAATCATCTACCATTTTACCAAATCGGCGCTCGGCGACCAGTTCCCCTCGAATGGACGGAACGACGCGCAAACATCCCCGGCCAATGCTTCTCACCGATGGTCGGGGGGCAAGCCACCGGGTTTCTGCCGCGTCGCAATCGAACCCTCCTCGCGCCGCAACAGAGCAACAAGACTCGCGCCGGCCCGAAACGGACGGCTCCGACCCTGCAAAACTCCGATCAACCGCCCGGCTTCCCCCGCAAAAATCGACGTCAGAACGCCGTTCGCAATCGGGTTCGGCAACCAAAAATCGGTGCCAACCTCGCCCGATGCATGACCGCGACGCCGACTCCACGCACGAATCGCCCGAATCGCCGGAAGCAGCCTGGCGTTAAAATGGGAGATCAGCAACGGTGTTACCGGCAGACCTGCCCAAATCCCTTCGAGCCGCCGTCGGTCGTAACGCCGATAGTGGCCGAACGACTCGTCGTGCTCGCTCCAAAGCGACTCGTCCGCCGGCACGGTGATCAGAAAGTGGCTGCCCGGCCTGGCTGCCGCCAGAAGCGCCGACAACATCGCGTAATCGTCCTCGACATGCTCCAAAACATCCGACAGCAAAAACATCGAGGCTTGAGCTGCCAATTCGCCCAAATCCTCCGGCGCGCGGCCTGCAAGAAATCGCACCTGCGGAAACCGCCGACTCGCCAGTTCGATAGCCTCGCGCGACGTGTCAATGCCGACGCAGTCGTATCGATCGGCCAGCGACGCGATGTTGCCGCCGGTGCCGCAACCAACATCAACGATCAGCGACTCCTTCGACGCCGGCAGAACTTCGGCAATCAACCGGCCCAAAATCTGCCGCCGGCCGACAAACCACCAGTGCCGCTGCTCGATGTCGGCGTGAAGTCGAAACTGGTCCGAGTGCATGACGGGATTTCTGGGATTGGCAAATTCAGGAATTTCGAAATAACTCGGGCAATCGTCATTCTGAGCGTAGCGAAGAATCTGCGTCGATTCTCGGCAAGATCCTTCGCTGCGATCAGGACGACTCACTCAGATTCGCCCGTCCGAAACATACTCCAAAGACCAACCCCAGTCCCCAGTCC
>JAEWUR010000030.1 GCA_023397045.1 Planctomycetota bacterium | reverse complement strand
GATTATGGCGGCGATTTGCATGACGTCGGTCCGCGTCTGACGGTCGTTCCTACGATCACCGAAGCGGTCAGGTTCGTACGCGAAATGCCCGGCCATACCCAGAGGCTCAAACTCGTCGACCTGGTTGACGTGGTGGCTGGCGGTGATGGATTCTCCGGCAAGCGCAACGCGGGTCTTGACACGGTCGGCAATTTGGTTCCCTTCAAGTCGTCTGATGAACAAGCTGCTGGCGACGGAGTGTACTACGGTTCGCAGTTGCCGTTTGTCGATGGACTTTTTATCCCCGATGGCCGCAATGGTCCGGTTACCGTAGATTCCGGTGGACATTTCTTTGACCTGTTTCCCAAAACATCCAATCGTACAATTCGATTTATCTGGGCGTTTGGTCGGGGATGCCGCGGTATCGAGCCATCGACATTCGTGCTGGGAGATGTTGACTACGCGGCAGGTAGTCATGGAGTTCTTCTAATGCACTCCAACAAGGGTATTACGTTCAGCCTCGATGCGATTCGTAAAGCGAATCCTGATTTAAGAATTGGACGGTTTCTCACAACAACAGGGATTTCGGATCCGTCTGGGTGGGCAGTTGCGGATATCTGGGTTCTCATCGACGGCCAAATTCGATTTCAACGTCGAGAAATCAACGGCGCGCTCGGCGCGATGCCTATCAATATTCCCATTTCCGACAAGGATCGGTTTTTGACGATTGCCGTGACCGATGGGGGCGGCGATATCAGCGGGGATAGCGTCCTATTCGGCGATCCACGCCTGGAACTGATTCCCACAATGCCTCAGCATTAGCTAGCTAGAGAGCCCTCATCTTGGCCCAGAAAGGAGAGGATTGAAAGAAAGACAAGTGAAGCAATATCGGGAATGACCTGTCCTGATACTTGCTCTGATGCCCTAAGCGTAACTAACGGGCGTCAACGTGACACTGTTGATAACCGACCGGCGGTATGAGTATTGCTGGCGCGTAGCCAGCAGCCTGACGGCGGTTGCGATGAATGTTTTGTTTATGGGAGATAGGATTATGTTTCGGACACTCTTAGGAGCAGTGTGCATTGTGTCGCTAGTATCGGCCATGGCAACCCCCGTGGTTGCGGATTCGATTGCCATTGGAAATTCCTCGTTCGAGTACCCAGCTACGTCGACGTACCAGGCGTTCAACAACACCGATCCGCTGGAGGCGTGGACCACGTACGACTCCAATGGGTTAGTATTCGCCGGTGTTGAAAACAAAGTCAACGCAAGTGCACCATCGAATACGGATGGCGATAATTTTGGCTCCATCCAGATTTATGGACATCGAAATGCAGGCATCAAGCAGCTTCTCACTGACACGTATCAGCCCGGTCAATCGTATACATTGACGGCTGGCGCCTTCAGTGAGGGCACAATCATCGGTTATTTGGGCAAACAAGCTGATAAGCTTAGTCTGATATTGTACTATATGGATGGTGCTGACCGTGTCACGGTTGCAAGCCAAGACATACAGCGCAGCGAGATGTCCACGACTGCGTTGAACGACTATAGCGTGACGCTTTCGGGAGTGACGGCTGGGGACGCCTGGGCGAACCAGCAGATAGGCGTTTCTCTGCTGTTTACGAGCAGCGACGAGACATGGGACACGTATAGCATTATGGGTTTTGACAACATACGGCTGGAGGCCAATGCCGTACCGGAACCTCATACAATGGTGCTGTTGTCTACTGCATTTTTCGGCATACTGGCCTACGCCTGGCGCAAGCGCAAGTAGCATCGTGTGTTGCATGATGGATGGCGGATGGTGGATGGCGAAAAAACACTCCACCATCCTCCGCCATCGCACTCAATGACGGCAACGGAGAGGTTGGCAGTCCGTGTTCTCTTTCAATTTCCCAAGGAGGCAGCGCTCCGCTACCTAATAGATATGAGGAAGATGTTATGAAAGCACAAGTTGCTTTAGGTTGTATGGCTTTGATTCTATGTATGACCAGATCAGCGTTTGGGGTTGCTTTCGACGATGACTTCGACAGCAGTACTTTGAACCCCATCTGGACCTGGAACGATCCGGATCAAGATGACACGCATAGTCTGACGGCTCGGCCGGGCCATATGCGAATTAAGCTCGCTAGCGGAAGCGAGGACTCGTGGACAGGGGCGACCTGGGCGACCGCCCGCAACTCGGCGCCGTTCCTGCTGACCAGCTTGGTCAGTCCTTCCGAGGATTTTGTGGTGGAAACAATGGTCGATGCCGCCACGGTGAACGGCGGAACCATGCCCGATAGGTTCGTTGCCGGCATTATGATCTATGATACCGCCCATGAGACAACACCCTATGTTACGTGGCAGGGTCCTACGGAATACTTTGGCTACGATATGGGCCTTGCGTTGTATCGGGATGATATCATGAGTCAGGCAGGTCTCCCGAACCCCACCGTTTTCGCACAAGCCTGCAATAGTGCCACTCGCGTATCGGGTGATGTGCTGGATTTGACCAAGGCATACCACCTGAAAGTGGTCCGGGACAGCGCCGCTGCGACGTGGACATGCTCCTACAAGCAGGACGGAGCAGCCGCATGGACCGCGTTGGCCCCCCTCAATGACTGGGAGTTTCCTGGCGGGGGCGTGACCGGGACGATGAGGATTGGGCTCTATGCGAAGACGTGGGTTGGTGGAACGGTGACCCCGGGCGCCGACTTCGGCTATTTCAGGATCAGTTCCGTGCCCGAACCGAGTGCGATCGTGCTCGCCGGGTTCGGACTGGTGGGTTTACTGACCTATGCGTGGCGCAAACATAGGTAACCATTCCAAGGGGATGACAACCGCAGAGGGCGCGGAGATCGCATCGACCGATCCTCCGCGCCTTTGCGCCTTCGCGTGAAACAGTGCGAATCCGTGTTGCTCCTCACGCAAAGGCGCAAAGGGAGAGACAATGAATATTCATAGAAAAAGTGCGTTTACTTTGGTGGAACTCTTGGTCGTCATCACGATCATCGGCATTTTGATCGCGTTGTTGCTTCCGGCGGTGCAGGCGGCACGTGAGGCGGCAAGGCGTATGCAATGCGCCAATAATATTAAGCAAATCGCCTTGGCCTGTCATGGCTATCACGAGGTGTACAACCTATTGCCGGCAGGCGCGCATTCCTTCATTGATGGAACGTGGCAGCCGGCGACATTTCCCTATATGGAAATGACCGGGCTGACGCTCTTGTATAACTGGAACGAACCGTATTACACTGCAAACAATCTGCGGGTCACCGGCCAGACGTTGTCGGCATTCACCTGTCCAAGCGACGTTCCGCAGAAGACCACCTCACTCCTCCCTTCCAGTTTTGCCAAGCACAATTACGTCTGCAACTTGGGCAACACGGGGTTGAACAGTTATGACGGCGCGATATCGGTCTATGGTTCCGGAGCAACCGCCGTGACGTTCGGTGGTGCTCCATTTTCCATCCGCAATAATCCGCCCAAGGAACAGTACGGTTTTCACGACATCAAGGACGGCTTGAGCAATACATTGATGTTTTCCGAGGTCATCCAGGGAATTGACGCGGGCACATCCAATGCCGATTGGCGCGGCTTCACCTATTGGGGCATTGGCCCGGGCTTCTGGACCTATCTGCCGCCGAACTCCGCCGCACCGGACATGGTCGACACGACGTACTACGACTGCACATCGGGCCAGAATCCGCCGTGCGCCTTGGCCACGGCCAGTCAGCCATTTACGTTGGCGGCGCGCAGTCGACACGTCGGCGGCGTGAATACAGCGATGTGCGACGGGTCGGTTCAGTACATTACCGACAATATTGCGTTGAACCTATGGCGAGGCCTGAGCACCACGCACGGCGATGAAACCGTCAGCGTGCCGTAAATCAGTGAATCTGAGAGGAAGTCAAGAGCATGTCCGAAATCCCCAATTGGTCCAACACACGATTGTTTTTGTTCCTTCTGCTGACTGTTCTGCCGGCCTGCGGGCCAGGCAATCCATTGGGTCGTCGGGCTATAGATGGTCGTATTACGCTCGACGGCTCCTCGTTGGAGTCAGGCCATATTCAGTTCATTCCTGAGGAGTCGGGTGGTGTTTCCAGCGGTACGGTAATTGTGCAAGGGGGCTATTATAAGTTGGAGACGCTAAAGGGGCTGCCGCCGGGCAAATATTACGTCCAGATCTTCTCGCCACAGGATGCGCCCGCAACAGGGGGGAACGCCGCCCAACAGAACACCCCAACCGGCGCGTTGAAGTTTGGCGTTGAGTTGCTTCCCGCCAAGTACAACACCGCCACGACGCTTGTTGTTGAGGTATCCGGCTCCGGCCCGACGACCTTCGATTTCGATTTGACAAAAAAGCCTTGAGTAGGCTCACGACCCACCATTAGGAACAGCGGTGAAGATGAAGACAACCATAGCAGCATGGCTAATAACCTTTTTCCTGATCGCCGAAACATCCGCGGCCCAGTTGCCGGCGGCGGGGACGACCGGCGGGGTGGGCGTCAATCTCTGGCACAACGGCGAGGATTGGAGCCTAGTCCAGTCCACCGGCGCGAAATTCGTTCGGATGAACCTGTACTCGTCGCAATGCGAGACGGGCTCGATCGGCAACTACAACTTCACGGCCTCGGGCGATGACGCCATGGTCGCCGCCTGCCAGCAGCGCGGCATCCGTGTTATGTACGACCTGTTTTGGGGCAATCCGCTCTACGGACCCACCGACATGGGTTCGGCTGCATGGCGGCAGAACTACGCGAATTTCGCGGCCGCAGCCGCCAGGAACTTCAAAGGGAAGGGCATCGTCTACGAACTTTGGAATGAGCCCAACGGCTATGGCCAGGGAGCAGAGGTCGCGGAGAATTACATGGCCTTTGTCAATGAAGTGTCGACCGCCATGCGGGCGGCCGATCCCTCCTGTACCATCATCGGTCCCGCCGTGAACGACAACGGAGGTACTACGTTCTTGACGGATTGCATCGATCGAGGCCTGCTCGATAAGGTGGATGCCATCAGTCTACATCCGTACGCCAATCCGCCCTGGTCCGTTCCCGAGAATGTGGTAAGCCGATATGCTGCCGTTCGCGACCTGATGCAGACGCGTGGCGGCAAAACCTTGCCGATTGTTTCGAGCGAATGGGGCTACAGCACGCCTGCCGTCAGCGGCAATGAGGAACTGCAAGGCGATTATCTCGCCCGGTCCACCTTGGTCAATCTGAGCCAAGGGATTCCGCTCTCGATCTGGTTCGAGTTTCGTGACAGAAGCAAGACCGGCGACGAGTGGGAGAACAACTATGGCATGGTAGCCCATGACGATGCGACGGGCGCACAGACAGGGCTGCGGCCAGCCTACTACCAAATGCAGGAGTTGACCCAATCGCTGCGCGGCACAACGTTCAGCAGACGTCGGACGGACGGTTGGTGGATGGAATCAAACGATTGGCTGCTCGAATTTGCTCTGCCAACGGGCGAAACAACGTTGGCGGCATGGACAGCGGGTGATTCGCATTACATCTATAACGGCGACTGGGGATTACTCTACCTGACCTCGACGCCGTTCTATGTGAATCCCGTTCCCGCGCCGGAACCGGGATCGTTCTTGCTTCTGGAAATCGGGTTGGTTGGCATTCTGGCTTATACGAAAAAGAGAGGAACCGCGAATGGACGCCAATGAACGCGAATGAATGTCAGTTGCGGAAAACCTATTCGCGTTGATTCGCGCGAATTCGCGGTTACGTGAAATGGTTTTTTAAGAATTATGAACAGGAGGCAACGGAGACAACAGAGAAACGCATACCGTTTTCAGAACGCTCTCTGTTTCCCCCTGCTCCAATTGTCGGATAGGACCGGGGCATGGTTTAGATCACAATGTCTTTCATTCCATGGAGAGAAGCTGATGAAAACAGCATTGACAATGTTGATCGTACTGTGTCTGTCGTCGGTTGAATTCTGCGAGGCCCAATTGCCGACCGTGGGGACGACTGAAGGGCTGGGGGTGAACCTTTGGCATAACAGCGAGAACATGGATCTGGTCGATGCGACGGGCGCCAAGTTCGTTCGAATGAATCTGAACTGGACGGCATGTGATGGAGCAATCGAGTCTCCGGCAAATCTTTACCATTTTGACACCTCGGGAGATGACGCATTCGTCGCCGCCTGTAATGCCAAGGGCATCCGCGTCATCTACGACTTTTTCGGCGGTAATTACTATTGGGGCGCCACACCTTCGGATTATCATCAAATGTTCGATTCTGATGAGTGGCGCAATGCCTATGCAAACTACGCGGGAGCGACTGCGGCGCACTTTGCGGGAAACGGCGTGATCTATGAACTTTGGAATGAGCCCAACGGTTATGCTCAGGGAGCTGAGGACGTGGGAACGTATATGAGATATGTCCGTAGCGTTTCGAGCGCCATTCGCGCGGCGGACCCCACCGCCACGATCCTTGCGCCTGCCGTGAACGATAATGGCGGCTCGGATTTTCTCACCGGGTGTTTTCAGCAGGGATTGCTTGATTGTGTCGACGCAGTCAGCTTGCATCCGTACGCGAACCCGGCGTGGTCCTCTCCCGAGAGCGTGGTAAGCCGGTATGCCGCGGTTCGCAACCTGATGCAAACGCACGGCGGCAAGATCATTCCACTCGTATCGGGAGAATGGGGATACTCCGTACCTGCCTGCAATTACAACGAAAACGTCCAGGCCAGTTGGTTGGCGCGCGAGTTCCTGGTCAACATGAGTCAAGACATTCCACTCTCTATCTGGTTTGAGTTTCGGGACAGAAGCAATACAGGCGACGAGTGGGAGAACAACTATGGCATGGTGGCGACGGATGATGTGACGGGGGTGCAAACGGGGCTTAGGCCGGCGTATTCCAGTATGCAAGCGTTGACAACGGCCCTCGAGGGGAAGCAGTATCGCACCGATGTCGCTTCAATGCTTGCGGGGTATCAACCTGGCGACCACGCCATGCTCTTTGCGGGCGTCACGAACGGAGTCGCAGCCAAAAAGATCGCAGTCTGGGGTGGAGCGCACACCGTGAGTATCTATGGCACAAACGTGACACTGAGCGACATGCCCCAATACGTCAATCTACCGAACAGCAACGTCTGGAATGGCGCGACCGACAGCAATTGGAATACCTCGGGCAACTGGACGAACGGCAAGCCGGACGACAACGAAAGCACCTATACCGACGTCCTGTTCAACAGCAGTTCCACTCAGAGACTCTCGACGACCGACAACCTGTCAGGCGTGCATCGGATCCACTCGATTACGGTCGTAAATCCAAGCGGCGCGGTAAGTATTGCCAAAGGCACATCGCTTACGGCCATCGAGATTGGACAACTCGGCATCGACATGTCGGCGGCAACCCAGGATCTCACGATCACCGCGCCTCTCTACTTCGGACCGACTTCGAGCATGATCGACTACGCCGATTGGACCGTCGCGGATGGCCGCACGCTTAAAACCAAGGTCGTCAACGGCTACAGGTATGGCACTACCCATGCGTGGAACACCACGTTGCCGCTTCGTAAGTCCGGCAAAGGCACACTCGTTCTCGGCGATGTGGACAGCGGGAATAACGTTGATCTGAGCCTGTACGTCGAGCAAGGCGTCGCCGAACTGAAAAAGGCATCGACATCCAGCGTTCACGCCGTGGGCCGGATCATGGGCATCGACGCCGGAGCCACCGTGAAATACGCCTCTACAGGCACGGGCAATTATCAAGTCAATCAATCCGGCACGATCTCCCTGTCCGGCGGCACCTTGGATTTCAACGGAAAGAGCCAGACGGGGACGTCTTTCACCCTCTACAGCAAAGATTCGACGTTGGCCAATACGGCAGCAGGCACAACGTCGGCTTTTGCGCCCACCAGCGCGACAATCAACCAGGACTTCACCGTCAATGCCGTGGGAAATCTCCAATTGCTAGGCGGTTTAATCGCCACAGCCCCACGACTGCTCACGAAAACCGGCACGGGCAAGCTGACTCTCGGTGGCGGCGCCGTCGATAGCGTTGACAATACCTACCTCGATTTACAGGTCAACGAGGGCACCGTCGAGTTGAATAAAAACTCGTCCCATGACGTGAACTCGATTGTTTCAATCCGGGGTATCGATTCCGGGGCCACCGTGAAATACACCGGCACGGGCGACTATCAGGTCTATGAGGATTTCGGCTCCATTACACTGACCGGCGGCACGCTCGACTTCAACGGCAAGAATCAAATCGGCGCGGCGTTCACCGTCAACACCGCCGGTTCGACCTTGGCCAACAACGCCGCCGGCACAGCCTCGACGTTCAGCCCGACCAGCACAGCGATCAACCAAGCGTTAACGATCAACACAATAGGCGATCTCACCCTATCGACCGCGTTGAACGGTTCCGGCTCCATCACAAAAACGGGTGCCGGGATGTTATACCTCAATGGTGCGAACAACTACACCGGCGGCACGAGCATCGACGGCGGCAGTCTCCAATTTGGTGCGTCTTCCACCATTCCTACCACCGGCAGCATTACGGTCAACGCCGGCGGCGCATTAGTGGCTGCTGGGCCCGGTAGTTACGGCACCGCCCAGGGATGGCTAAACAGCGGGCGGATCAACTCAGCCTCGTCCGGCGCTTTGGCGCTGAACGAAGACACATGGAACCTGGATGTGACCGGCTATTCCAATCTATCCATTGGGTCGAATGGTAATAAGGGGCTCTTCGGTACACTCACACCGTCCAACAATACCTATCGGCTCGGTGGCGGCAACGGTTCTCTTTACGTTTACAACAACCTCACCGGAGCCGGCAGGAGCTTGGTCGTCAATGGTAACGTCATCCTTCTTGGCGGCAATAACAATTACACCGGCGAAACCGATGTCGACTGCGGCAGTCTGTATTTCTATGGCCCGGGATCGGCCAATAATCTCGGCGACCGGAGTATTGTGATCAACCGTTATGGCTCGTTGGCGGCTGCAGGCGCGTATGCCAATACTTCGGCCTGGATCGCCAGCGACAAGATTGATCATGCTAGCCAGGGCACATTGTTAGTACAATCCTGGGAACCCAATATTAACATGGGCCCCTATAGCAGTCTGTTCCTCGGAACGAATGGAAATGCTACTATCGGCGCTGTAACCCCTAGTGGTGATACTTACCGCCTAGGCGGTGGAGGCGGGCAATTGACCGTCGAAGCCCCTTTAACCAACAACGGAAACGCGAAGAATCTCCTCGTGCGAGGCGATGTGACCCTTACTAACGCAAATAGCAGCTACACCGGCACAACAAACATCGAGTTCGGAAAGCTGCGAATCAATGGAACCGGTGGCATCAATTCCACCAGTAGCATTGTGGTCCACGGCGGCGGAACGCTGTTGCAGAACTCCTCGACGCCGATGTCAGCCTTTGTTTGGATGAATGGCGGTACGCTGGGGGGCACGGGCACATACACGCAGACGTGGGGAACCATGAACCTCAATGATAACGGCCATCTATCCCCCGGCGATCCCTTGATCAACAACGGTATCGGCACCCTGACAATCGGCGGGACCGGCAGCCTGGTCATGAGTGGATCAAGTATTCTCGACTGGGACCTTGGTTCTTCAACTAGCTCCTGCGATAATGTGGTGTTGAGTGGAAGCGATAAGGTCCTTGTGTTGGATGGCACCATGAACATTCATTACGCAAATGGGAGTTCTTGTCCTAGCGGCAACTATCTCATTTTCTCAGGCGCATCGTACATCCTGGATAACGGGCTACTGTTCGGAGACTGTCCAGTGG
>JAEWUR010000018.1 GCA_023397045.1 Planctomycetota bacterium | reverse complement strand
GGATGGCGGAGTGTAAATGGCAGGAAGGTGCAAGGTCCAAGGTTCAAGGTCCCAAAGACTCGATCTGGAGCCCACAAACCCTCGTTCGCCTGGGCGACAAGTTTTCGATGACTTCCGGCGTGATGGAAATCACGTATCTCGGCGGGGCCAAGGTAATCCTGCAAGGACGAACAACCTACGAAGTCGATTCCGAAAAAGGCGGGTTCCTCTCGGCCGGCCGGCTCACGGCCAAGGTCGAATCGCCGGAAGGCAGAGTGGCCAGTGGCCAGTGGCCGGTGGCCGGTGAATCTCAGATCTCCAATCTCAAATCCGAGATTCCTCCGCCCTCGCCCCTCTTCACTATCACAACGCCCACCGCCATCGTCACCGACCTCGGCACCGAGTTTGGCGTCGAAGTCAACGAAACGGGAAATACCTTCACGCGGGTCTTCCGCGGCGCGGTCTCCGTCGAAGCGGTTGGCGCGAACAAGTCGGAAAACGGCCGACAGTTGCTGCACGAGAACCAATCGGCCCGGGTGAGCCGCGACAGCAGCCAGCCGGTGGTCCTCGTCGACCTGCCTGCCAATTCGCCCGTCTTCGCCCGCCAGATCCCGACACCGACGACCAAGGTGCTTGACCTGGTCGATGTCGTGGCCGGCGGCGACGGCTTGTCCGGTCTACGAGGCCGCGGCATCCATCCGGTGAACGGCGAGATCGCTCTTGCGAAGATCGATAACTACATGCCCGGCGACGGGAAATATCACCACGTGGAAGCGATTCCTTTCGTTGACGGCGTCTTCATCCCGCCGGGCGGAAACGCCGTCGTGCAACTCGATTCGGCCGGGCACACGTTCGCTGAGTTCGGAAATGCGAACAATCTCGCGGCCAATCCGATTTGGGCCGGCGGCGAGATTCCGACGACGCCGGCGAAGTTCATTCCGACGAAGATCGAGAACATCGACTACGCGTCACCGGGGCATGGTTTGATATTCATGCATTCCAACAAGGGAATCACATTCGATCTGGACGCCATGCGGCAGGAACACGGGAATTGCCGAATCCAAAGGTTTCTGGCCACCGTTGGCAATACGGAAAATGTTTCCGGCAAGGGAATGGCGGCCTACGGCGATATCTGGGTGTTTGTTGACGGGCAAATTCGATTCAAATATCGCGATATGAACAATATCCTCGGCGAAATGCCGGTCCGTGTTCCCATCGGCGAGAACGACCGTTTCCTGACGTTGGCGGTGACCGATGGAGGGCACCCGATTGAATACAGTTGGATCATCTTTGGTGATCCGCGACTGGAACTGCAAATGAACGAATCGGCGGACACCCCGCCGTGATCGAATTCGCGTGTTTTTGCGGCTTTTTTCGGGATGATGCTTGGCGGCATCGTCCAATCACCCGTTCCTTTCTTTTTTGGGAGACCTGAAGATGAGATTGCGAAACTTGTGTGTGGCGGCGGTGGTGGTTCTGGCTGCTGCGTCGTCGGCTTACGCGACAATTTGGGATGCGTTCTCGGATTTCAACCCGACGAACAACGCGGCCACTAATACGTGGCAATATTTGGGCATCAATGACGCGCCGGAAAGCGACTACTATCTGCTGCCGCAGTACGGCACGTTTCCTTTCCAATCCTACAGCGGGTGGAACGCCGGCAACACCTTCCCCGCGATCGGTGCAAGCGACGGCGAAATCAAGATGCAAGCGGATTCGGTCGTCGGAGCCGCGGCGGCCCTTGCTTGGATGAGCCCGGGCGCCGGCACCGTCACGGCCACCTTTTCCCTGGCCGATGATGACCTGGGCTCGCTCGGCGCGGGCGATCACCCGGAAGTGCCCTACGACGGCGTGAACTACATCTTGTATCAGTCGGGCAACGCCATTCCGCTCGCGCAGGGATATGTGGCCAACGGCGGGGCGAGCGGCACGATCAGCGTTCCCGACATCGCCGTTGCGTCGGGCTCCAAGTTGTATCTGCAAATCCGCGACGACGGGTACAACAACTGGTACGACACGACGGCCGTCAGCTTCACCGTAAGCGGAACCGTACCCGAGCCCTCCTGTATTATGCTGCTACTTAGTGGTATTGTTGGTATGATGGCCTATGCTTGGAGACGACGGAAATAGTTGAAATGGTGGGGCTCGCTGCGCTCGACCCACCCTACCAAACGCGCATTGTTGGCGGCCCTGCCGCCCCGTGACAGCAAGGGGACCATGCAGAGGAGGGACGGAAATGCCGACCTCCTCTGCATTCTCCCATCGAACGTTTTGATTCCTGAAGGAAACGAATCTGCCATGCCATTCACGCGATATCTCTCGATCCTCACATTGTTGGCGGTCATCGGTCTTGGTCAAGCAGCTCTGGCACAAAGCGACATCCCAGGCTCGTTCACCTACGGCGGGCAATCGTCGCAAACGTTGTTGCCGACGTGGGCGAAGACGGTTGCTACGTCGATATCGCCCGAGGGCCGGCAGGTCGATGAGACCACCTGGCAAGAGCCCGACGGCGGCCTGACGGCTACCTGGCGAGTCGAACACCTCGGTCAGAATTCGGCCGAGTACCGGTGGATTTTTGAGAACAAGGGAACGACGCCGACCAAGGTCCTTTCAAGCGTGGCCGCCATCGACCTGACGATCGCGAACGCCGATCGAATGGAATTGACCACCAGCACGGGCGGGCTGGACGGGCCCTCCGCATTCAACCTGTCGAAGAAGCAGCTCTCGCAGTCGTTCACCCTTTCGGCCGATACGGGCCGATCGTCGAACAAGGATCTGCCTCTCTGGATCATTCAGGACACGACCGCCAACGTCGGAAAATACGTGGGTGTCGGCTGGTCGGGCCAATGGCAGGCGGATTTTCGGCCGGTCGCAGGCCAGAATGCCTCGCGGATGACCGCCGGCATGTCCAGCTTCAACATCGCCGTGCCGACCGGCGAACGCATCGTGTCGGCAAGCATTCTGGTGGGCGAATACCAGGGAAACGCCCAAGCGGGAGCAAATGCCCTGCGCCGCATCATCAACGACGAATATGTCGCCAAGCTGGGCGACAAGAGACTCGCACCGCCCGTCTCGTGGAACAGTTGGTTCACGTTCGACAACAACGTGAACGATGTCATGCTGCGCCGTCAAGTGGACGCGGTGGCGGGGCTGGGAGTTGAGTATTTCTGCATCGACGCGGGATGGTTCACCGGGGCATTTGACGCGGGACTGGGAAATTGGACCCCCGATCCCGCCAAGTTCCCCGGCGGTCTGCGCCCCATCGGAGAATATGTCGCCCAGAAAGGCATGAAACTTGGCCTGTGGTTCGAGCCGGGACGAGCCATGCCAGGCACGCGACTGGCGACCGAGCACCCCGAATGGGTCTACCGAAACCAGGTCAAGCTCGAATTGCCCGAGGCGCGGGATTGGCTCTTCAACGAGATGTGCAAGAACATTGATGACGGCAACGTCGGCTGGATTCGCTACGACATGAACCAAGGCTATTTCGCGCCCGACCCGCTGACCGCCTGGACCGAACGGGACACCCCTTACACGCTTGGGCTCACGCAAATCCGCTATTTGCAGGGCGAATACGAGCTTCTGGATCGCCTTCGCGAAAAATACCCCGAGATGGTCATCGAAAGCTGCGCCAGCGGAGGCCGCCGCATCGATCTCGAAACGATCCGCCGCGCCCATACGTTCTGGAAGAGCGACGAAACGAACAATCTGATCGTTGCACGCTCGCAGGAGACCGGCGGCAACATGTTCCTCCCGGGCGGACTGCTCAACACCAATTTGCCGAACTCGAGCAACGCCTCGACCTTCGATCTGCGCAGTCTTTTCGCCGGACCGCTGGGTTTTGCCACCGATTGGACCAGACTCGACGACGCCGCGCGTCAACGCGTTGCCGACGCGATCGCCGAATACAAACAGGTTCGCCACCTGTTGAACAAAGACTATTACCCGTTGTTCCCGCAAACCACCGACACCTCGCAATGGGTCGGCTGGGAGTTTTTCGACCCGGCGACGGGCGAAGGTTTTATGACCATCCTTCGTCCGGAAGACTCCGCGATTTCATCGGCCACGGTGTTGCTTGGCGGCGTCGATCCCGGCATGACCTACGAACTCAGCCGCCTCGACGGCAGTCAGGTCCGACAAATCGCCGGCGCGCATCTATTGAGCGGCCTGCCGATCTCGCTCGAACCCGGCGGTTCCGAACTGCTCCGTTTTCAGGCCATCGAAACGCCCGAGCCGGCTTCGCTAACCCTGATCGGCAGCGGGCTGCTGGGGTTGTTGGCCGTTCGGAATTGGAAGACGCGAAGCGATTTCCTCCGCCGTCTTTTGCGGGTTCGATCCTAGGGCAGCGGCATTTGTTTGAGCATCGCGGGGTAGGTGTCGCCGTCGGCAGTACCGGCCCCAGCGTTTTGGTAGCCGAAGGTCAGGCTGTCGCCGACGCAGACGATTTTTTCGTCGCCCCGGAGGTTCGGCGCGATCACGTCAAAAAACGTCTTCGCCAGCAGCTTGTTGCCCGAGGGGCTCAGATGAACGCCGTCGTCGCTTAAGAACTCCGACGGCGGCGTCTTCTCGGTAACGGCGAAGAAATCGGCCACCGGGACTTTCAGTTCCTCGGCAAGTTTTTTGAGCGCGGTATTGTAACGGTCCATCTTGCTGTTCGGCGTTTCCGGAGCGAACTTGTCGGGCGTGTGGACCTTGAAAACCTTCTCCTCGACGATGTGATGGATCGTGCAGAGGATCGGCGTGACGCCCGCGTTGCGAGACTGCTCGACCATCCACCGCACGTTCTCGATGTACTGGTCCAACGGCGTGAAGAAATGGTCGTTGATCACGTCGTTCATTCCGATGTAGATCAGCACATAGTCGGGCTTCGGTTGGGCGTTGACCACGTCGGCCTCGAATCGTTCCCGTGCGACGACGCTATTCTGGCCGCACCGCCCGACGTTGGTGACGCTCAATTCGGCCGACGAGGACGATGCGCAGCCGACACAGCAGGCGAACGCAGCGCAGAAGTGAAACGCAACCGAGAAAACTCTAGACATGAGAAACCTCCGCCAACATCGCAACATCATTGTGATCTGAACGTCGTGGAATCGAGATTCAAAGAGAACCAATCACGGCCGCGACAGTTTTTTCGCCGCGTCAACAATCGAGTCTACGCCAAAACCGTGCTTGTTGAAAAGATACTCTTCGGTGGCAACCTCTCCAAACCGATCGGGAATCCCCAGCCGCTTGACCGGGACGGGATACTGCTCGGAAAGCGTCTCGCAGACCGCCCCGCCAAGACCGCCGATCGTGCTTTGGTTCTCAACCGTGATAACACGGCCGGTTTTTTTGGCGGAGTCGACGAGCGTCGAAGCGTCGAACGGTTTGACCGACGGATAGTGCAGCACTTCGGCGTCGATTCCGTCCTTGGCCAGTTCGTCGGCTGCACGAAGGACGAAATGCAGCATGTAGCCC
>JAEWUR010000778.1 GCA_023397045.1 Planctomycetota bacterium | reverse complement strand
CGTTGGATCCACGACCTGGAGACCCGGCACGAACAAGAACTGGTCGCGGCATTCTCGCCGACGCAACGAAAGCGATTCGACGAGTCGACGCCGCAGATGCGACGCTGGATGCTGTTTTGGCAACTATGGCAATCGGAGGGGCCGGGCCGACCTTCGCCGGTGATCACGGACGACGACCTGTCGCGACTTCGGGCAGAGCTTAGCCCGAAGCTCCGCGAACGGATCGAAACGAAATCGGCCGCCGAGCAGCGGCAACTGGTGGTCGGCTGGGTCCGGCACCTGATGCGCCAGCGGCCGGTCCATGCCCCATTGACCAAGGCGGACGACGAACGGTTGGTCGAGTTTTTCGAGAAAGACTTGAACGATGAGCAACGCGACCGGTTGTTGTCGCTGCCCGGCGAAGAGATGCAGCGGGAATTGCAGCAGATGTATCTGCGGCGGATGAGACCGCCCGAGGGCAATGGCCAACACATGCACCGCCGCCGCGACGACAGCCGACCGGAGCCGTCGCCCTAGGCGGTCGCGGGGCCATGGTTAAGATCGGTGTTGGGTGCCACTGGCTCTGCCAGTGCGAAATTTGCAGGCGAACCTGGGCACTGGCAGAGCCAGTGGCACGCACAATTAGGGCCAGTGGGCACGCAAGCGAAGAATCTGCCGGTTTGGCTAAATCCTTCGCTTCGCTCAAGATGACATTTTGGCTTTCCGCAACAGAAACTAAGCAAACTGTTTTCGAAGAAAAAGCAACTCAGCATGAACTACTTCGCCCATGCACTCCCGTATTTCGACCGGCCGTACATGATGGCCGGCACGGCCATTCCCGATTGGATGGCCGTTGCCGATCGCTCGGTGCGAGTCCGGACGAAACATGCCGAGGCGTTTCTCGACGATCCCGACCCGGAAACGGCGGCCGTCGCCCGGGGTGTTTTACAACACCTGCGCGACGATGCGGCGTTTCATGGCACGCGCCCGTTCGCCGAGACGTCGCTGGCCTTGACCGTACAGGTTCGAGACGTTTTGGAGGGCGAAACCGGCATGCGACCCGCTTTTCTGGGGCATCTGCTCACCGAAGTGCTGCTCGACGCCTCGCTGATCGCCGACGATGTCGACCGCGTCGACGAGTATTACCGCGTGCTCGGCAGCGTGGACGCCGAACGCGTCGAGGCGGCGTTCAACCGTATGGCGCCGAACCCCACCCGTCGTCTGGCGGTGTTTATCGAGCTTTTTCTCCGCGAGCGCATCTTGCGAGATTACCTCGAAGATGCGAAATTATGGGTGCGATTGAATCAGGTCATGCGCCGGGTGAGGCAGCAGACGCTGCCGGAACGTTTCATGACGATCCTGCCCGCCGCACGACGGTTGGTCGACCAGCGTAGAGATGGATTGCTGGCGGAAATTGACGGTTACCAAATGGATAGGCCCTAACCTTGTTGAGAGAGACGAACATGCGATATGGAATGAACCTGTTGTTGTGGGCGGATGTGCTGTCGGACGAAGCGTTGCCGTTGCTCGATCAGATCAAGGAGATCGGATTCGACGCGGTCGAACTGCCCGTGTTCGAGATCGACGTCGACAAGTACGCGAAATGGGGGAAACACCTGGACAACGCTGGGCTCGCTCGCACGGGCGTCACCGTTCGCGGCGTCGACGACAATCCGATGAGCCCCGATCCGAAAATCCGTCAGGCCGGCGTCGCGGCCAACAAGGCCGTGCTCGATTGCTGCCAGGCCGCCGGCGTCGAAACGCTCGTCGGACCGTACCACTCCGCCCTGGGCTATTTCAGCGGCAAAGGCCCGTCGAAGGACGAGTGGGGCTGGGCCGTCGATAGCATGAAGCAAGTGGCCGAATACGCCGACAAGTGCAACGTCAACTTGGGCCTCGAATACGTCAATCGGTTCGAGTGCTACTTGATGAACACGGCGGCCGACGGCGCCCGATTCTGCCGCGACGTCAACCATCCGCGCTGCGGAATGATGTACGATACGTTCCATTCGCACATCGAAGAGAAGAACACCGGCGCGGCCATCCGCCAGTTGAAAGACTGCCTGGTCCACGTCCATATTTCGGAAAACGATCGCAGCACGCCGGGTACCGGCAACATCCGTTGGGCCGAGACGTTCGACACGCTGCACGAAATCGGCTACGACAACCTGATGGTCATCGAGGCGTTCGGTCTCGCGCTGGAGCGATTGGTGCCGGCCACCAAGATCTGGCGCCGCATGTACGAAAGCGAGCGCCAACTGGCCTCGGACGGTTTGAAGTTCATGAAGGACGAAGTGGCCAAGCGATGGAATAAGTAGGATTCGCGTATCTCGCAGGTCCGCCCTCACCCTAACCCTCTCCCAAAGGGAGAGGGGACGGTTGGGCTGGTAAAATTAGAATGTCTGCCTCTCCCGATCCGCCGTTCGAATCGCAGCCGCAAGGCATCTCGCTCGACGAGTTGGCCGAGGCATTCGCCCAGGTCATGGGCGTCGAGCCGAGGCGACCGCCGACCGATGATAACGGCGACGCGACGGAAAGGGACATTCCGAGCGAGCAACCGGCCGATGCCATCGAGTCGGCGATCGATGGCGATTCGGCGACGGCCGAGACCGAGCCCGAACAAGATCCCTGCCCGATCAGCCCGAAGACGATCTTCGAGGCGATGCTTTTCGTCGGGAATCGCGACAATCATCCCCTGACTCCCGCCCGAGCGGCGGAGTTGATGCGCGACGTCGACCAGGACGAAATACCGTCGCTGGTTGATGAATTGAACCGCGGCTATGAGGCACGTCGGGCCGCCTGCCGAATCGTCAGCGAGGGCGACGGCTACCGAATGACGCTGGACGACGACTTCCGACCGTTGCGGAATCGGTTTTATGGGCGGATCCGGCAGGCGCGTCTTTCCCAGGCCGCCATCGACGTGTTGGCTCTGGTCGCCTACCAACAGCCCGTCACCAGCGACACCATCAGCCGTCTCCGCGGCCGCCCCTGCAATCACGTGCTGGCCCATCTCGTGCGTCGCGGGCTGTTGCGGATCGAACGGCCCGACCCGAAACGGCGCACGCCGCACTACTGCACGACCGACCGATTCCTCGAGCTTTTCAATATCCAATCGCTGGAAGACCTGCCGCAGAGCGAAGACGCCCCCTGATCGGCGAGCGCCGACCGACAGACGCAGGTTTCATGACCGACGGCCCCATTCCACGCCGAATCGGCATCCGCGGCACACGCGAACAGCCTGCCCAGGCGGATTATTCGGCACGACGCGTTTCTTTGACCCAACCGCGTGGGTTTTCGTAAACAATTTCCCTTTCGCAGCCTGTTTTTTGGTGACTTTACGCAACAGTGATGTATCCTTCCTACGTTGACACGCCACCCACCTATTGAGGTCCATTGCTAATAAGTCGTTCCGCAGTCGGATCGGCAGCAAAACTCGGCCGGTACGGCCGTGATTTGCGGTAGCATCCGGACCGTTGATTGCCCCGGAATCAAAAAACGTCCCAGCCCTGTATCGGAGGTCTCCCCGTGGTTGCGAAAAAGAAGTCGAGTTCCCATCGAAGCAAGGAAAAATCGGCGGCTGCGAAGCGCCCGGCCACGAAATCGACGGCCAAGTCGAAGCCCAGCGCCGTGGCGACGGTCGATCGGCGCGAGAGCGGTGATCGTCGTTCGCAGGGCGACCGTCGCACCCAGAACGTCCCGGTGGCCGTCGAACGCCGCACGATGGAACGCCGCGTGAAGGTGAATCGCCGCCGGCAGATCGACCCGACCACATGCGAGCGCGACTACACGACCGACGAGATCGAATTCATGGGCGCGTTGGACGCCTACAAGCGGCGCAGCGGCCGGATGTTCCCGACGTGCAGCGAAGTGCTGGAAGTGATCAAGTCGCTGGGCTACATCAAAGCCCCGCAAGACGACTCGATGGAAAATGGAGCCGGCCTCGTCGAAACCTCGACGACCATCGTATCCGTGATGGCCGAGTCCGAAATCACCGACCGTTGACGAAGACGATCGGGGTCGTCGCCGCCCCGAACGAGGATTGCGCGGAACCGAGCAGGGGATCGACGGCCTCGCCGGGCATGGTTCCGCTGAGAAAAACGGCATGCCCGTCGCCGAACACGACGTTTCGCCCTCGTCCTCGATGTGTTGCGACGGACAGGCCCGGCAAATCGGCGCTGGGAGCGTCGGCCAGGAGCGGCACGTCGGCCGGTGTGGTTGGAATCGGTCGGCCTTCGTTCGTCCCGATGCACCGTGTGCCGGGCCCTACGTTCGCGATGTCGACAATCGGCAGAACTTCAACCCTGGGAATCGGCGTTGGCAATGTCACCGGCGTCGCCTGCGGGCGATTCGCCACGCAATCCCATTTCTTTTCGGCGTCCCGGTGGCCTTGGACGGCCAGCCAACTCTCGGGACACACCGTTTGCGATAATCCGTCGCCAAAGACCTCGCGAATTTGATCGACGGCCACGATGCCGGCCTGGGTTAGCCGACCGGCGTCGGCCAACTGCGAGACGCCAATCGTCTGCTGTTCACTGTATTGGCTCAGCGCCGAGGCCAGTTGCCGCAAACCGTTTTGGCAGGATGCCACACGCGCCTCGAAGCGGCTTCCGTCGATCGCCGGCAAGATCAAGATCAGTGCCGCGACGCCGAAGAACGAAAGCACCGCGGCGTCGAGCCAGCCGATCGAGGCCGTCGAGCCCGGCGGCATCGGACACGGACTCAAACCGCGTTTGCGGTTTTTCGAGTTATGCTCCGCGGCCACGGGCGCACAAGCCGCGACAAATCGGCTCGTTCGCTGGGCCAATCCCGGCGGCGGGTCGTAATCCGGCCGCAACGGCTCGATGGCCGCGAGTCGTTCACGCCACTGCCGCAATGCGCGACAGCATGGTTCATCGTGTTCCAGAAGCGCGTCGACGCGTTCTTCTTCTTCGTCGTCCAGGGCGCCGAGAAGGTGACCCAGGACCTGCTGATGGATCGGATCGCTCATACGGAATGCGTGCGATGAATGTGTCCGTTTGGGGTTCGACTAACCCGGCAAGTTCACTTCGGCCAGCGACTCCGAGAGTTTCTGCATCGCGGCATGGAGCCGGCTCTTGACCGTTCCGACCGGAAGGTCCAAGATTTCGGCGGCCTCGCGATATTTCAAACCCTGGAAGTAGACCAACATGACAACCTGCCGGGACGTCTCGGGCAAAGCGTCGACCGCATGTCGAAGCGCGTCGTGCTGTTCGGCCGTTTCGGCGGCCGCCGCCGGCCCGGCATCGGGCCCGCCAAGCACTTCGACCAATGCGCCCGTTTCCTCCTCCGCTTTGCCTAGTGCGGCGCGATCCAAACTGCTCATCCGATGCCGCCGGTTTCGCCGTTGGTGGTCGATCGCCTGATTCGTGGCGATCGTGTAC
The DNA here is from genome assembly GCA_023397045.1 of Planctomycetota bacterium. GTDB lineage: Bacteria > Planctomycetota > Planctomycetia > Pirellulales > Thermoguttaceae > JAEWUR01. The sequence goes on along the minus strand of JAEWUR010000778.1, from coordinate 1,554 downwards.
AACCAAGGTCGAACCTTGCGCCCCGGCTCGAACTGATCGCACTTCAAGTGGACCTGCAAAAACGTCTGTTGGAAAACGTCCTCGGCCATCTCCGCGTCACCAAGGTAATGCCGGAGGTAGGCGAACAGTTCCTTCTCGTAGCGATGGACCAGTGTCTCGAAAACCCGCTGGTCGGCTTGCTCGCGATATCGCAGCAGAAGCTGTTCATCGCTCCAAGCGACCAAGGTTTTCTGGTGATGGCCGTGGGCACGCACCGTCAGTTGTTCAATCGTGCCGTTCATTTTAATACGCATCCATGTAGAAAAGGGTTCGGTTCCCAACGGGAAACGCCGTTCCGTGTCCAACAAATGGCGGGAGTCGGTCTTTTCCATCCCCTATTGTACTCGGAAACCGAGCAAAACAACGTCTTGAAACGTAAAAAAGGATGGAAGGGTTTTCTTCCGAACCTCCCGGTGTCGGACGGTTTTTGTTAGTTGCAATCGGCGTGCCAAACAGGAGAATCGCGTTTTCCAGAAAAGCCACTACAGAACCAAATTCATCGCAACCGATTGACGCATAACAAGTTGAGGTTTTTTCGTTCTCTGTTCCGGCCCCAACGGCCGTTAGAAGCCAGTTACCGCAGTCGTGAAAATATTGCTATCCGTTACAAGACGACCTGTCGTCATGCGGATTTGGCAGGTCGCGGCATGTGGCAAATGATCGATTTTGACACAATCGGCAGTCAATATTGCGCCAGACGCGCGGCAAGAACGGCCGCAGCCACAGAATACGGGGCCAAGAAAAGACCAGGGGAGCGGGATGTGAGATACCACCACGGCCGTCAGCCCGTCGGACTGCCGAATCGCGGATCTCTCAATCCCACTCCCTTCTGCCCCGGACTTTTTTTCCTATCCAGCCCGCCGTTGATGGACAGGCTGTTTTCATTCAGCGAGCAGACTACACCGATGCCTATCCGCGACCAAGGTGAAAATGGCGATGGATTGGGCGATAATGTCTACCCAACGGAATGCGGTCGCGCGGAGGCGGTGACGTGACAGGACGCGATCGCGACAAAAAAAGTCATCCTGAACGAAGTGAAGGATCTCTGGCAACGCCGGATTCTTCGCTTTGCTCAGAATGACAATGAACTTGTTAAAACAGCCCTCACCCTAGCTCTCTCCCGGAGGGAGAGGGGACTTGCGGGATCGGCTCTTAATCGAGCCGCTTGACCTTCATGTTGCGGAAGTAGATCGGGGCGCCACCGTGTTTGCCCTGCAAACCGATGTGGCCCTTGGTGGGCAGTTCGGCGGCCGGAGTGGCCAGCCACGGCGGCGTCTCGCTGCCGTCAGGATTCGTTTTCGCCGAGGTCCACTTGGTCTTGTCCATCTGCGTGACCTGCTCGCCGTTGAGCAACACCGTGATGATCGGCCCCTGGCAGGTGATCGTCATCCGGTTCCACTCGCCGGGGTTCTTAACCATGCTCTTCGACGGCGCCAGACGGCCGAAGATGCCGCCGCAATGCCACGTCGTTGGAACGCTTGCCCACTTGGGATCGTTGTCGTCGAGGATCTGGAC
>JAEWUR010000761.1 GCA_023397045.1 Planctomycetota bacterium | reverse complement strand
GAGTACAACCATGTCTACAACGTCATGAATTGGCTCGGCGACGGCGCAGGCATTTATTTATTGGGACGGCAACCCGGCACAACCATTCGGTCGAACTTGGTGCACGCCGTCGGCTACGGCACGCAATCGTTCCGCGAATTGGCCGGTGGTCGCGGCATCTATTTCGACATGGGCAGCACGGGTTTCACGGTCGAGAACAACGTCGTTTATGATGTGCCCGGTCCCCCCATGTATTTCAACACCGGCAAGATCACCTATAAGAATCACGCGTGGGCCGACAACTCGTTTCTCGACACGCAGCCGAAGCTTGGTACGGGCCGTTGGGGCCGAGGGCTCTGGGGCGGCCGCGACAATTATCTGGAAGTTGCCCATGATAATCGCCTCGACCCGCCCACCTTGACCGTCGAAACGTGGTTTTTCCAGAAACTTCGCACACAGCGCACCGAGCCGAAAGACTCGCGCGATTGGCTCGTCGCTAAGAACAGCAACGAGCGTGAAGACGGCCATTACGCGTTGGTGATCGATGTTGATCGCGTCGGAGCCTATCTGAACATCGGCGGTGGCGATGCGGGACTACATGAAGCCTGGAGCCCGAAGGGCGCTTGGCAGCTTCACGGCTGGCACCATGCGGCGATGACCTACGATGGCCATAAATTGCTCGTCTATCTCGACGGCCGGCTGGTTGCCGCAACCAAAGTGGACAAACCTCGCACCGTTGGCAGCGGTGTTTTGACCATGGCGCGTCGTCCCGACGGCTCGCGTCCGTTTGGCGGAGCGATTGATGATATAGGCATCTATGAGCGAGCCCTTGCGCCCTCCGAAATCGAAGAACTTGCAAAAGCGACTCAACCATTAGCATCCGCTTCCGATTGCAGCCTGGCGGGTTATTGGAGTTTCGACGACATTCGGTTGGCGCCGCCTGCCGCAAAGCCCCTGAAGTCAAAAGTCGGACCAGAGCCTTCCTATCGCCCTCGCCTCGGACTTGAAGCCGAATGATGGCAGGCTCACCCGCTCCGATGAGAGCTGGTGATATCGGTGATACGTTTTTCCCACGAGGGAGTCATGACATATCGGAAACACTCTCGTCGCCAATTCATGGCGCGATCCGTCGGCGTTGCAGCGTCCGGGCTTGTGTCGCCATATTTTTTCACCGCTGCCGATCTGGCAGCCAGCGCATCGTCATCGAAGAATGATCGTCCGACCTTCGGATGCATTGGCAATGGAAACATGTGCTTTCGGTACCGCAGGAAGGAAATCACCGATCTTGTAAATGCCGCCAGGTTCGGCACGGTGGTGGCGGTTTGTGATGTCGACCGAAGTCGGGTAGAGGAGGCATCGGGCGGAGGCAAACGGGCCATATTCCAAGATTACCGAAAGCTGCTGGACCGCAACGATATCGAAGCGGTAACCATCAGTACTCCCGACCACTGGCACACGAAAATCGCCATCGACGCTTTGCTTGCCGGCAAGGATGTCTTTTGTCAGAAGCCATTGACTTTGACCATCGACGAAGGCAAGAAACTTTGCCGGGTAGCGCGGCAGACCGGTCGTGTTTTTCAGGTAGGCACACAACAACGCAGCACAAGCGAGCTTTTCCTCACGGCGGTCGCTATGTGCCATCTTGGAGTCATTGGGAAAATCCATCGCGTCACATGCACCATCGGCGGTGGAACGGCCGGCGGACCGTTCCCGAAGACCGCCCCACCAGCGGAGCTTGACTGGGACATGTGGCTTGGACAGGCCCCAAAGGTCGAGTACATCAAGCAGCGCACCCATGACACGTTTCGCGGTTGGTATGAATACTCGGGCGGTGAGATTACCGATTGGGGTGCGCACCACGTTGACATCGCCCAGTGGGCGATTGGCATGGACCACACCGGCCCGCTGACGGTCGAGCCCGTCACGTACAATCTCCCCGTGCCCTTCAGGAAAGGCTATCCGACGGTAGACGACTGTTACAACACGCCCACGGCCTTCAAAGTTCGTTGCCACTTCCCTAACCGTGTCGAGCTGATCATTCGACACGACACCCCCAACGGCATTTTGTTTGAAGGCGAGAAGGGCCGATTCTTTGTGAATCGCGGCAAGCTCACGGGCAAACCCGTCGAGGAAATGGCAAGCACACCGATTCCCGCCGATGTGCTCATGAAGCTGCGAAAGGGGAAACCAGGGTTTGAGGAAGCAGGCAATCCGTGGGCCCGTCACATGGCCAACTTCGTAGCTTGTATCAAGGATCGCTCGACTCCTATCTCAGATGTTTTTACCCATCATCGGACGTTGACGACGTGCCATCTGGCCAACATCGCAATCCGTTTGGGACGAACACTGAAGTGGAATGCTGACACCGAGGAAATCATCAGTGACGACGATGCGAATACCTGGCTCAGCCGCCCACAGCGCAAGGGATACAGAATAGAAAACTATGTCAGAGTATGACGGCAAGGTAACTCAATGGAAACCGCTGCCATTTGCGATCCTGTGCCAGTTTCGGAGAATGTTCGTATGACGTTTTGCAATCTTCTGGCGTTCGTTGCGACGGCAGCAACCGCGCCCGGTCAGTCGATGGTTCCGACCACGACCGCTCCGATTATCTACACGATCGACTACAACGACCAATGTTTTACTTCGGAGAAATACACCGACAAACTGAAACCGTCGCCGCCTGATTTATTGCACGTGGGCAAGGCCGTGCCGATCACGCATCTTTGGGGACCGATCGGACTTTACGGAGGCGAAAACCAATACACCGGCGGGCCACATCACACGCTGAGTTGGGATAACATCGCACGGCTTTCGCCCGAAGCGCTGGCCGAGCGAATCAAACACATCCGCGAGACGGTCGCGCGTTGCCATGCAGCCGGGGTCCGCGAGGTCGTCCCCTATATTGCGATGAACACGTTGGCGGGCGATCACGAGAAACGGCTCGGTTTCTGGGAATTCTACGATCACTGGGATCGTTACAATCGCTGGGCAGGGCCACGACCCGAGCACGATCCGTTCAAATGGCTGGCGGTCGATCGGAAGGGAAGATTTTTCGCGGGCCAGTTCGGCGGATACACGCCGGATTATTTCGCGCCGCTCCATCGGTATCGCAACTGCATTAACAACCCCGACTGGACGCACTGGCAACAGCAAGTCGTGCGACTGATCGCCGAGGTGGGCTATGACGGCTGCTTCGTCGACAATTCTCGTGGCGATTCTAGCTGGTGTTGTTGCGATCGATGTGAAAAGATGTTCGCTGAGTGGCTGGCGGCCAATCAAGAACAAAAATGGATGCGTCTGCTCACGGAGAACGTCGATCCCGACGACCTTGCCTTGCGTTCCTCGAAGGCTCCCAAATTACTGATCCGTCGATGGCAAGTCGAAAACATCGCCGAGCATCTCGCCGCGCTCCGCCGTGTCGGCCGGGAGGTCAACCCGAAGTTCATACTGTTTCCGAATTTCAACGATCCCCAAAACTGCCTATCGGTGGGAAATCAATGCGATCGGCTGATGTTCGAGGGCACCTCGTCGCCCGGCATCCGATGTGCGGGCAATCCGCCCGAGTCGGAGACGATTGCCGTCCAAGTGGTTTCCGGCCCTGCAAAGAGCGATCATCTGAGTTACAACTACGCCCTGAATGATCCGCTTGCCTGGGCCAATATGAAGGCGACGATATCGCTGCCGGTCGAGGTCCAGATCGGCAAACCGGCGGAGTTCGAGGTCCGGATCGAAAGTGTTGGAGATAGCCCCAAGGACGGCGATGCTGTCGAGGATTTATACTTGCTGCTGTCTTCAGCTCAAGGCCCGGACGTTCGTCTGAAGCTTCAACCGGATGGGGCGATTGGCGGCAGTGGTTCTTCGCGCAAGGCCAGGGGCACGCCGACTACCATGCACGTCTCGTGGACGCCGGATCAAGTGGGTGAATACTCGGTCGAGTTTGGTTTTCGATACACCGACGATGGCCATGCCGAGGCGACCCAACGCCCCTATCAAGTTCTACTAACGCGAAGCCAGCTGTGTGTCGATCATCTGGCCGAACTGCTTTTTACCCAACACATGCAGGCCCGAATCATCTACCTCGGCTACGAGGCCAAGCAAAAAGGTTGGGAAAACGTTCAGGAACTAGCAATTGCCGAGATGGCCGCCTTCAGCGGCGGCGGCGGTTTCTCGGGCGATGGGCGTCCCCAGGCGCTCTATCGCGAGTTCTTCCAGAATTATCCCGAGTTGTTTGCGGGTTGGCAGCCGACAGCGCCACTTGGCGTCCTTTATGCCTATCAGGGCTCCAATCCCCTATCGCCCCAGCGCGTCGGCAGCATTGCGACGATTCACGATTGCCTTGCGGCCAACCATCAACCCTTCACGACTTTGATTGATGCCTATCTTCCAACAACGGCGGAAGCGTTGTCAGGTTATGCCGCAATCTATCTCGAATCGCCTGCCTACGAAATGTCGCCCGAACAAGTTGAATCGCTACGCGACTACGCTCAATACGGCCGCGTGTCGCTGATCGACAAGAATGTCACCATCAACGGCAGCCCCGCAACGGAATTGCTTGGTGATCGTGCAACCATCTGGAATCCGAAAACTCACGGGATCCCGACCCAGCCGATCGCATCGAACCAAGGTCCTGGCGGAAACCTCCGCTATATGATGTATCGAAAAGATGACCGTCTGGCGCTCCACGTCGTCAATTATAATGTATGTCTGCTCGATCCGAAGAAACGCGTCGTCGACGTGGAGTCCACACCTCTTGCGGTACCGGTTCCAACAGATTGGCAAACGGTCAAAGCGGTTTGTTATGAGCCCGGCGGGGTTCCTGAAACGGTGCCGTGCCGGGTGATCGACCACACGGCACATCTCGTCTTGCCAAAGATACATGTCTACAAGATTGTACTGTTGGAGCGTGGTGAAAGTCCAAGCGGCTTTCTTCCAAACATGAATCGGGTGTTGTTTCTTGGCGATAGCATTGTCGACATGCATGGTCTCCTGTGCGACTATCTTGCCGCCCAGCGTCAGCGCGATCCGCACTATCGCCTTGCGGACGACGGCATCCACGTCAACGCGACGGGGCATTGGTTGATGGCTCGGGCGATTCTGGACGCCTTGGGAACGCCAGCCGATGTATGCGACATCGCTTCCATCGACGAAATGTTTGCGGATCCGCCGCGTGGCGATGAA
>JAEWUR010000762.1 GCA_023397045.1 Planctomycetota bacterium | reverse complement strand
CAATTGCACGAGTGCATCTGGCCCATCCTCGTCCAAGCGTCGCATCCACGAGGCAATCGTGGCAGCCGTCACCAAGAACTCCTTGGCCGTCTGTTCGAGTGACCAATTTCGAGCCGCTTTGAGTTCCAAGATCGCCATCCGTTCGGACGGCTTGTATTGCGGCCGCCGGTTGGCCGGAATCGATGCCATACGGCTGTTCGTGATACGGAGTTGTTCACGAAGGAGAGCGTTGTCCTGTTCGGCACGGCTGAGTTTGGCCTTCAGTCGGATACGGGAATTGAGGCTGTTCGCTGCCCAGCCATGAGTATATGCAAGAGAATATTGGCCGAGAGAGATGACCTTCAATACCGCGGATTTGGCTGACGCAGGCCAGTTACCAGGCAACTGAGGAAAACGCGAACCATAAGACATGATTGATTTCTCAAGATCAGGATACAAATACCAACGACCCTGCTCTCGATTATAATCACGCGGCACGTCGCTCGTAGTGCTTCAACAAATCACGTAACGATTCATGACAGACAATCTCATTGAGATTACCCGCACTGCTCCACTTGCCCGAGGAGGGCGCCAAAATCCCGTCCGCTTGCCGACGACAACAAACCGGGGACGTTTTCAAAGATGAACCACCGAGGCCGAACCTTTTGGACAATGCCAAGGGCGACGATGGCCAATTCACCACGCGGGTCATCCATTCCGCGTCGCTTTCCGGCCAACGAAAATGATTGGCAGGGGCTTCCGAAGACCAAAAGCTCAACTGGTTCGGTGTGCGCGATTTCATCCCAATTCACCTTCGTCACGTCACCAAGGTTCTTGGTTCCTGGATGCCGGGCGGTCAGGACGGCACTGGCGAATGGATCGACCTCGGCAGACCACCGCCAGTCCACCCACGGCATGCCCTGTTCCGGTGCCCCAATCCCACTGAAAAGCGTGCCACCACGCATGGCGAATTCTCCAGGCATTTCGATCATCTTGGCCCCATTACTCCGGCAATTCCCGAATTCGCACTTGCCAAACGACGTTTATGGTAATACAATAGAAGTACATAGTGGCAACGATAGGAGAGCCGACCATGATCAAGACTCTGACCAAACACGGTAATAGCTACGCGCTGGTGATCGACAAGCCGATTATCGAACTGTTGCGCGTCTCGCCAGAAACGCCCTTCGAGGTTATTACCGACGGGCAATGCCTCGTGTTGTCGCCGATGCGCGATCCGGCGGACGAAAAGAAGTTCCGCAATGCGTTGGAGATGGTCCACAAGCGATTCGGTCGTGCGATGAAACGCCTGGCAGAATAGGATGAAATCGTGTTGCCGCTTTTCTTGGACTTGGAACGTGTGTTGCTGACGCACCAGAGCCTGATCGAGGCCTATGGCGGCGCGGAGGGCATCCGCGACGTCGGTCTGCTCCATTCGGCCGTCGCGATGCCCCAAGCGTCGTTCGGCGGCCAATTCTTGCACAAAGATCTTTTTGAGATGGCCGCGGCATATCTCTATCACATCGTACAGAACCATCCATTCATCGACGGCAATAAGCGAACCGGCGCCGCGACGGCCATCATCTTCCTGGCCATGAACGACATTGAGATTGACGCCGATGAGGACGGCTTGGTTGCCTTGACACTCGCCGTTGCACAGGGCGAGCTGGGCAAGCAACAGATTGCGGAGTTTTTTCGCAAGATCGCTCATTGAATGGGTTCTGCATCTGCAATCGGCATAGGGATGTCCGCAGCCAATCGCTCGGCCTTTCGTCCGGAAAACGTCTCGAACCTCTGGACGATGACATCGCAATATAACGGATCAATCTCCATCAAGAACGCGTTGCGGCCCGTTTGCTCCGCGGCGATCAGCGTGCTGCCACTGCCGCCAAAAAGGTCTAGCACGTTTTCTCCGGAACGCGACGAATACTGGATCGCCCTCTGTGCCAACTCAACCGGCTTCTCCGTCAAATGGATCATCTTCTGGGGACTGACCTTCTTGACTTCCCACACGTCCACGGCATTCGTTGGTCCGAAGAACTGATGCGCGGCACCTTCTCTCCAACCATAGAAGCACCACTCATGGTTTCCCAGGTAATCCTTCCTGCCAAGAACTGGATGCATCTTTCCGCCAGCGGTGGGAATGACGACGCATGGATTGTCGTCGTGCTGGCGAAGGTAATCATAGACGGCGTCGACCGCCGCCTGCTGGTAGGGACGAAGCGTCAACATCGGAAAAAAGCCCCCAAAACGCCACTTGCCAAACGCCTAAAAGATACGTATACTTTCTGTAGGATGATACGTATTGCAAAAAGCGGAGTTGACGGTATGAAAAAGCTCACGTTAAGCGCCGACCCGGACGTCATCGAAGAAGCCCGGGAGTTGGCGGAACAGACCGGCACGAGCGTGTCGTCGATGTTCGAGCGGTTCATCCGCGTGTTGGCGGTGCAACGCCGATCGACCAGGCCGCTTGGTCCGCTGACACGGAAGGCCAGCGGCATGATTGCCTTGCCGAAGGGGAAATCCGATCGACAGATCCTTGAAGACGCCCTTTTGGACAAGCACGGAATCGGCCGATGAACGTTTTCATCGATACGAATGTATTGCTGGACGTGTTGGCCAAGCGCGAGCCGTTTTATAACGACTCGGGCGCCGTCTGGACGCTCGCCGAGCAAGGAAAACTCCGAGGCTTCGTCTCGGCGCTGAGCTTCTCGAACATCTACTACATCGTGCGGCGATTGAAGGATCGTCGAACGGCCGACCGGGCGATGCATATCTTGCGAAACACTTTTACTCCGGTGGCCTGCGATGAACAGGTGCTTTCGCAGGCCATCGACGCGGGCATGAAGGATTTCGAGGACGCCATTCAGTATTTCAGCGCCCTTCGCGTGGAATCCGTGTGTTTGATTAGCCGCAATCCCAATCATTTCCCGCGCTCCCAGTTGTCGATACTCACGCCGGCCGAGTTCCTTGCCGCTCATTCGTTCGGGGAATAATGAAAAAGCTCCGGCGTCTGGACTTGCACCAGGGGCTGCCTTATGAGGGCCTATGCCCTGCACTATGCCGCCGGAGGCCGTTGGGCTCAGCCATGGCATTCCTGAAAAGCCGCGGCCAGCCAAACGGTCATGTCAGGGACAGTGCAATCGGGCTCGGCACAATCGCGGCCAAAACAGACTTCACGCCGCAATCGCTCAGCCAATTGGTCCAGTGGATCCTTCGGCAACGGGGCAAAAACGCTGGCGGTGTCGTCGGGGAATTCCATCATGACGCCGATAGCCACGCAAAATACCCTTTTCACGGTAGGAGTCCTTTCGTCGTTGAGGTAAGAGAGGATGAATGTCTTGCGGAACACGCTGTTGCCGTTAATCCTCTTCGGGTGGAAAAAAGAGATCGACGTTTGCGGGACGTAGAATGGCTAAATGCTCACCGTGGCAGTAGGCGGAAATCCTTTCATCGTGATAAATGGTGAACGTGTTTGTGCCGGGACGGGCGAGTCGAGCGGCAACCGTTTCGGTTCCATGCTCACTCAAAAAACCCGCCGCGTCCCGGCGTGTTTTGGTTGTCAAATGGCGTCGAACAATCGAACTTCTTCAAATCCAGTGG
>JAEWUR010000709.1 GCA_023397045.1 Planctomycetota bacterium | reverse complement strand
CTCCGCGGTTATCACGATTTTGGCTGCAATTTGCAGGAAAACCGTGCCGGGGTGAAAAGCAAGGGCGAAACGTGATCGTGATCGCTTTGCGATGAGGGATTCGAAACTGACCATTAACAACGGAAGGTGTTTTTTATGGCACTTGCAGTGTTTTCGCATGACGGCGATGCCGTCGATTACACCCCGGGCTCGGACGTTGCCGCCGGCGACGTCGTGGTCCAGGGGGATCTGGTGGGCGTTGCCCGAACGCCGATCGCGGCCAACGCGCCCGGTTCCGTGGCTGTAACCGGCGTGTTCGATTTCCCGAAGGCGACCGGTGCCAGCACCGGCATCGCCGCCGGGACGAAGGTTTATTGGGACGCCGCCGACAAGCAGGCCAAGGCTGATGACGAGTCGGGGGCCAATAAGCTCCTGGGCAAGACGGTTTTGGCGGCAGCGGATGCCGACGCGACGGTCCGCGTCCGGCTCAGCCAGTAGAAAGGGACGCGGGACGGCATGACCGACATGTTGCAGCAGGCGTCGGATTGGTTGGAGGCGAAGCGGACGCAATACGCCTCGCGTGTAGTTGTCTACACGCGGGGCGTGCAGTCCGTCGAGCTGCCGGCCACGATCGGCAAGACCACGTTCGAGGTCGACGACGGCTGCGGCGTGTTGGTCCGCCACCAATCCCGCGACTTCTTGATATTGGCTGCGGATTTGATTTTCAGCGGACAGCTAGAACAGCCTCAGCGCGGCGACCGGATCCGGGAAACACAAAACCATGATGTCTTTGTTTACGAGGTGTCTGCCCCGGGTCAGGAGCCGTGCTGGCGCTTTAGTGATCCCTTTCGGAAAACGTTTCGCATTCACACGAAGGAAATAGCTCAGGAACCACTACCGTGACGCGACGATGGCTGCAATCCGCTGATGTGGACGTTGATGAATCGACCGGCGCGATTCTCGTGCGCGGCGATTCCAGCATCACCACCGCTCCGCCCAGTACCTTGGCCGGCGGAACGAAGATCGTTGCCAGTGCCGCAACGGCGGAACCGCTCGTCTGTGAAAGCACGCCGTGCCGCTGCGTCTGGATCGGTCCGCTTTGCGATGACGACGGCGTGGGAACGAACACGAAGCCTGTCTTCCTGGGCGACAGCGATAACCAGAACATGCCGTTGCTGCCCCATTCGGTTTCGGGCTTGGTGTTGGCGATCGATGACGCCGGCAAGGTGTTTTTGAAGGTCGGCGCCGATGGCGAAGGTGTGGCCTATCGAGTCTTTGCATAAGTGAGAGCCTGGAATGATGGACGCCAACAAGGCCGTGCAATACCAAAACCCCGCCCACGTGCATTCGCAGTCCGAGGTGATCGGGCTTGCCGACGACATGGACGCAAAGGCGGACAGGGTGTCGAGCGACCCGGGGGACCTGCACGTCACGGGCGATATCTCACCCGATGCGACCGGCTGGTATCGGCGGAACGGGACCTACAACGCGTCTCCCGCCTATGAGCGGATCGGCGGCGGGTGGTGGATACGTTATGAGGGCTCGATGCCCTGGTCATGGCGTATCGGTGAAGGCGAGTCGCTTGGCAGCGTAACCGCCCGATGGGCGTCGGGGCCGTTGTTCAGCTACCCCGGCACAACGCCCACCGTGGGCCAGTATTCTGCAATGGCGGGCGCGACCGGCACGGCGGTCGTCACACTCGGCGAGATCGCGTCGGACTATCTGGCATCCTTCGATGAGAACGGCAACCTCGTGCGGGTGATTCCGCAATCGCGCGTGCCGATGCAGGTTGACGGCGTGTATTCGTTTCCCGGCAAGGTCCAGGAAGGTCACGGCACGGCCAACGGTGTCGAGGCCCACGCTGAGGGCAACAACTGCGTTGCGTGCGGAGTCAACTCGCATGCGGAGGGGATCAGTTGTATCGCCTGTGGTGCCCAATCGCATGCTGAAGGTTCTGGCAACGTCGCTGGCGGCATGTACACACACGCCGAGGGCATCACAACCGTCGCCGCCGGCAACTATTCGCATTCGGAAGGATCAGGCAATCGTTGCGGCTACACCGGCGATCAATGCACGATCAGCGCCACCACCGTGACCATCTCGGGCGATGTGCGATCGCACTTCGCCATGAGCGAGAGCGTTGTCTTCTGGAACCTTTCGGGCGCAGAAGGTTCCGCCGAAGCACAGCAGCGAACCGTCTCATCGGCTCCCGCGTATTCCGGCGGAAATACCACGTTCAGCATCAACGCGACGCTCAACCCTGCTCACACCAGCGGCAAGGTGGCAAGTCAAAACATCGGACGCTACGGACATGCCGAAGGCTTTTCCAATACGATCCTTTCCGACTCCGGCCATGCCGAAGGAAGCAACAACTCCATCGCAGTTGCTTCCGCATCGGCCCATGTCGAAGGCGATCATTGCACAGCGAGCGCCAACTACGCGCACGCCGAAGGCTATTACACGACGGCCTCGGCCCAAGGCAGCCATGCCAGCGGCTACTACACCAACACGAACAAGCAGTTCCAGCGGGCGTTGGCCTCAGGTCGTTTTGCGGCCGGCGGTGATTGCCAATATACCGAGATCGTGCTGCGACGGGCGACGACCAACGAGACGCCGGCGGAGTTGACGATCGACGGCGCGGCCCCGAGCGGTACGATCGAGAACACGAGCAATCGGTTCATCCTCGCCACCGGCAAAACGTATGCGTGCCTGGCGAGAATCGTTGCCCGAAAGTCGGACGGCACGTCTGCCTTTTTCCTCCGGCAGGTTCTGGCTAAAAACGTCGGCGGGACGGTCTCGCTGGAAGGCACGATGCAGACGGTCGGAACGGATATCAATCCGGCGGGCTGGACCGTGCCGACGATTACCGCGGACAACACCAATAGAAGCCTTGTTATAAC
>JAEWUR010000748.1 GCA_023397045.1 Planctomycetota bacterium | reverse complement strand
GCGTTGCGCCGTCGCGCCCAACCGATCTGGTCCGGACTGTGGGCCAGCACGATCCGCAGGCCGGCGTCCGGCGCGTTCGGATCGTCGGGCGGCCCGTCGCGATGGAACCACGGCCGTTCGTTGCCTTCCAGCGTGACGACCGTTTCAATGATTTCGATCTGCCGCCGGCGTCCGCCGAGATCGACCAGCCCGCTCTGTTCCAATGTGGCGCGTAGCCGTTGCGAGTCGACCTTCAGGTCGTGGTTGCCGAGGATGAAGAAGACGCCGTGCTTGGCGGACAATTTCCCCAGGGTGTCGGGGATCCAATCGAGATATTGCATCCGATCGAGGATGTCGCCGGTCACGCACGTCAGATCGGGCTGCAACTCGTTGCACACCCGCACGACCTCGCGGAAGTAGCTTTTGTCCACGTAGCCCGTGAAATGCAGATCTGACAACTGCGCGATCGACAATCCGTCGAGCGCCGGCGGCAACCGCGGCACGTCGAGGATCCAATCGGCAATGACCGGCCGCGCGATTTCGTTGTATGGCAATCGCGCCAAGGCGTGATGGATGCCTTTCCAACCGTTCCGTTCGATGAAATCTCCTTCGAGAGCCGCGGGACGCGTTCCATGATAGCGCACCAGCGACGGCCGACGGTATCGATACCGGATGAAACCGAATCGAACGAGCGTCACGGCCGCGATGACCCAGCAGGCTGCCGTATACGCCCATACCAGCGACGCGAACGCCGTTTGCTGACCGCGGAACGCGAACCAGTACCATGCCAGGACGACAACCGGAATGATCGCGCCGCAGAAGAAGAAAACCAGCGTGATTCGTTTGATCGTTTTGCGCGAGATGCCGATGGCGTGCAGCCGGTTCACCAATCCAACCCACAGAAACGCATGGCCCGGCAGAGCAAGCAGCAGGAGAAGAAGATTCATGGGACGGTGCGGGGCGAGGAGGAAACAAGAACAGCGAAGGGAATCAGTCGGCAAGCCCCGTCACGGCTGGATCACCGGTCGGGGCGAATTGATAATCAACTCGATGGCGCCCAGCAGTTGGTCCAGACGGAAGGGTTTATAGAGGACGGACTGCAAGCCCGCCTGACGCGCCTTGACGATCGAATGGCCCGGATCCCACCCGAAACCGGTCATCAGCACCAGCGGCGGCAATTCGACGATCTCTTGCAGTTTGACCAGAAGCTCGTAGCCGTTGAGGTCGGGCAGGCGGATATCGGCGATGATGACGTCGTATTCGCCCTCGGTCCAGGAGCGGACCATGTAGAGCGCTTCGGCGCCGTCGTGGGCGGTTTCGACGACGCAGCCGTATCGTTCGAGCAGGTTATGGGCGGCGCTGCGGACGTTCTCGTCGGCATCGACCACCAAGATGCGCCGCCCTCGCAACAAGGGCCGCTCCTCGACCTGCATGGCGGCCGGCAATGCCTCGCTCGGCGCCATCTTCTGACCGATCTTCTGGATCACTTGCTTGATATCCCGGGCGTTCCGCAAGATGCGCTGCAACCGCTCGACGACCTCGGGCTCGTGCCCGATGTAGCGCTCCATGACGTTCACGGCGTCGTTGAGAATCTCGTCGACCGGCAGGGCGACGGCGCTGTGGATCGCCTCGACGCTTTCGGCCGCGGTCGAGAGTTTTTCGGCCGCCAACAATTCGAGCGTATTCAACGCGGCCGCCACGTCGCGGCAGAAAATCTCGAGGAACTGCAAATCGCTCTCGCTGAACGCCCTCGGCTCGGGACTCTCGACGTTGAATGTGCCGATCACCTCGTCGTGCAGGATCAACGGAACGGTCAACGAGCTCTTCGCACCTTTGGCGCCGGTCAGATAGAGCGGATCTTCGGTGGTGTCTTCGCAGAGATAGCTCTTGCCCGTGGCCGCGACGAAACCGGTCACGCCGTTGTTCTGCGGCAGCGCCAACAGCGGGCGCGACGCCGCCTCTTCGTCCATTCCGAACGACAGCAGCGGCTCCAAACAGCCGGACTTCTGATCGAGCAGCCGAACCTCGACCACGTCGAATCGCAGGAGGTCGCGGGTGTAATGCAAAATGTTCGATTTCAGCAGTTCGATCCGGTCGTTCACCGCCATGTGCGAAATCTCGGCGGGCGCGAGATCGGCCAATTCCATGCCGGCCTGGTGGATGGCCGCCATCTTCTGCTGCTGATGGACTTCGTTCGTGACGTCGCGGACCGTGACGATCAAATGCCGGGCGGGCGCGCCCAACTCGCGAACAGGGGCCGCATGCACATGATAGTAGCGACTGTCGCCGCTGCGAAGTGTCGAACTGGTGGGCTGGCCCGTCGCCAACGCGGTGTGGAACGGGCAGAAATCGGGCCCGAGAATCTCGGGGCTGCCAAGGACGGTGTAGAAATTCGTCCCGACGATCCGCTCGCAGTCGAACCACTCGCAAAGCCGCCCGTTGCTCCAGACAATCGAATTGTCGCTGTCGAGCAGGGCCACGCCGTCGGGCATTCCTTCGAGAATCTGCTTGTTTTGAAGCAGCCCGCCGAGTTCCAACGCGCCGTGAACGTATTCGGATGAGACGTAGAAGCCGCTGAATTGCTCCCGTCCCAGAAAGGCCAACGCACGCAACGGACTGGTGGCCACGACGATCTCGTGGGTGTCCGCAATATGGGCCAACAGCCGCTCACCCTTCTCGCGAGAATCGCAAACCAGCAATATCTTGGGCTTCGCTGTCAATCGTGCATACTCCGCCGGGTGCGCAGGTCCAATCGCCCCTAAGGTGCCCAGGAACTCCAACACTGTCTTATTATACGGCGGTTTTCGCAACGCAACAACCGTATTCCTGCCGGGCGAACCTCTGCTATATTCCATCGGCTCGCCACGAACGTCACGTTGATCGAGGTTTGCGCGGAACGCACCCTTTCCACACTCCCCGAAACCCCCGGATTCCATACGTTCGTCAACAACGGTACGTTCGGAAGAGGTTGTCGCGACCGCGCCCCCCTTGACGCGGTATGAAACAAACGTCCGGTCGACCGATGCTCGCGCGATGTTCGCCCGGCTGCCGATTTTCTCGCTACGACCGCTAGGACGCGACGTCAACCTGCGGCGAACGCGACGCGGCCGCTCGGCCACACTGAAGCCGGGCTAAGCCGAACGTCGATCTTTTTACGTGTAGGTCAATCGGCGAAGGGAATCGCCTCCTATCGACACGACCCATTGGGAGGCCGAAACTATGTGGCGCGCATTTTTCCTTGCCATCGGTTTTTTCGTCATGATCCTGGGAGTCGAGTGCTTGGGCGTGGAGCGGGTCAACTTGAAGATGCGGGAAGACCCGCCGGCCCCGGTCTCGCCATTCGACACCGAACAGAAGGTCGGCGCCCAAAAACAGATCGTTCCGCCGCCGTGGGCTCCGTGGAGCCTGCTCGCCTCGGGCGCGGTGATGTGCCTCTACTCGTTCACTATCCCTCGCCGCGTGGCAGGCAACTAATCCCGCGAAGATCTTGATGGACGCTTTCCGGATCGAACACGACTCGATGGGCGAGGTCCGCCTGCCCGCCAAGGCCTATTACGGCGCGCAGACGCAGCGGGCCGTCGCCAACTTCCCCATCTCCGGCCGGCCGCTGCCGCCCGAGTTGATCCACGCCTTGGGGCTGGTCAAATGGGCCGCGGCCAGCGTCAACTGCGACTTGGGTCGCCTCGGCGAACATGGCCCCCATCCGCTCACCTCGCTGCAAGTCGATTCGCTGCTCGCGGCATGCCTTGAAGTGTCCGAAGGCAAACTCGACGCCGAGTTTCCCATCGATGTTTACCAGACCGGGTCGGGCACGTCGACCAACATGAACGCCAACGAGGTGATCGCGAACCGGGCGATCGAGCTGTCGGGCGGCGATCGTTTCGCACACAAGAAACCGATCCACGCCAACGATCACGTCAACCTGGGCCAAAGCACCAACGACATCTTTCCGACCGCCACCCACGTGGCCGTGGCCGCGGCGATCCAAAAACGCCTGCGGCCCGCCTTGGAACGCTGCGCCGAGACGCTTTCCGACAAGTCGGCCCAGTGGAAGAAGATTCTAAAGATCGGACGCACCCACCTGGCCGACGCCACGCCGCTTTCGCTCGGTCAAGAGATCGGCGGACTGGCTCGGCAATTCGAGCGGTCGGCCAGCCGCGCCAGCATCGCGATCGAGGCCGTCTTTGAGTTGCCGGTCGGCGGGACGGCCGTCGGCACAGGCATCAACACCCACCAAGACTTCGGTCGGCACGTCGCCGCGCTGCTGGCTCGCGAAACCGACGTCCCGTTCGTCGAGGCCGCCGACCATTTCGAGGCCAATGCCCAACGCGATGGGCTGGTCGAATGCCACGGCGAGCTGCGCACCATCGCGACGACGCTGTTTAACGTGGCCAACAATATCCGCTGGCTCGCCTCCGGTCCCCGATGCGGATTTTACGAAATCAAACTGCCCGACCTCCAACCGGGCAGTTCGATCATGCCGGGCAAGGTGAATCCCGTGCTCTGCGAAAGCGCGATGCAGGTCGCCGCGCGCGTCTTGGGCAACGATCAAACCGTGACCCTTTGCGGCGCCGCCGGCGGACAGTTCCAACTGAACATCACGATGCCGGTCCTGGCCGACGTGACGCTCGAAAGCGTCCGCCTGCTGACCAACGCCGTCGATGCCCTGAACGACCTTTGCCTGAAAGGCATCGAGGCCAACGCCGAGGTCTGCACCCAGGCCGTCGAAAAAAG
>JAEWUR010000675.1 GCA_023397045.1 Planctomycetota bacterium | reverse complement strand
CCAATGGCGGGATCAAATAGGATCGAATCGTATTTCAATGAGAGACTGAGGGGCGCAAGAGCCTGCCGAACGAATTCGTAGTTCATCAAGGGCCGTCCGTCGTAGTCGACCATATAGCTTCCCGCTCCGTTGGTCCACGGCTCGTTGAAGTCCCAGTTGGTGAAGCCGCCGATGCGTTTGCCCTTGCGGCGCATGGCGTCCATCGCATAGCGCAACCCCTCGGCTCCAAGGAATTGCCCCGCGGCAATCAAATCCGGCAGGTTGTCGATCTTGCCGAAGGCTTCATCGATGCGAGGCTTCCAGAGCCAATCTTGCGGGCAGAATGCTCCTTGCACGACGTTCTTATGCACCAAAACGGGATCGTCGACGCCGTCGAACGCCGCTTGTGACTCTGGCGGAATATCGCGATGCCACACTTCGAGGTTCGCCGGCGAACTCGTGCCGAACTCGCCGTACCGCATCGTTTCCACACGATCATAATGCGTGTAGGTGCTCTTCAGATCGAAATCGTAGGGACCGTGATTGGCGCCCAGGTCGGCGCATGTTGCTCGGAATAGCCGGCCATCCTCTTCGGCCACGACTCGTTGCAGCCGTTGCAGCGCCGGATGTTCCGTGAGCGAATTCCACGGCATTTCGTTACCGCCCGTGTATTCGATGATCGACGGATGATTCCGCACTTGCCTAAGGATGTTTCGTGCGACGCTTTCCAGGTTGCCAAGGAATTCGGCATCCGTCTCCGGCAACGAGTTGGCCAGGGGGAACTCGAAGGAGAGCATGATGCCCAGTTCGTCGGCCAGGTCGTAGAACTCTTCGGAAAAAACGACGCCGCCTCCCCAAAGGCGGACGGTGTTCATGCCCGCGGCTTTTGCAAGGTGGAGCAGACGCAAGCCGCGAGGTGTCGCACGGCCGAAAAGTAAATCGGGCGGGATCAGGTTTGAGCCCATCGTCCGGACGGGCCGCCCATTGATGATAAGTTGGTAGCGGTTGACGAAATCCTCCGAAGCACCTTCGGTATGCACCCATCGGATGTCACGAACGCCGAAGCGAGTCGTACGGGCGTCGCTTGTCACGTCGCTTTCAGAAGATCCGACCGTTGCTTCAAGCTGATAGAGCGGCTGCTCGCCTTGTCCGTTGGGCCACCACAAGGCAGGCTTGTCGAGCTGCAACTCCGCGCGAACGGTGTTGCGGCCCTGCACAAGCGAGACGTTCTGTGTCTGGACGACCTCAGGCCCATTGCCCGTTATGCGAAATCGCACGTCGGCTGTCGCGGCGTCCAGGCTGTCGATCTCCAGCGTTGTGGCAACGATCGCCTTATTGCATTCATCATTCAGCGTGGTTTGCACGCGGATATCGTCAATTCGTGCTGGTCCCGTGGCCACGAGTCGCACGTCTTTCCATATGCCCAGCGTCCAGATATTGATGCCCCAATCCCAGCCGGAATTGGTCGGGCTTTTCAAGTCCTTCAGCGTTTGCCGCGTCCGATTGATTCCCTCCCAGAAGAAGCCCGTATAGACGCCGTTTTCCTTGGCTCGACTATAATAGGGTTCGAGTTCCTTCGGGATTCCCGCAACACGGACCACCAATTGGTTGATTTCGCCGGGTATCAGAACGTCGACCGTGTCGAACTGGAACCGGCGAAACATGCCGGAATGATCGCCAAGGTGTTTTCCGTTCAGCCACACCTCGCACTGAAAATCGACGCCGTCGAAGACGATGGCAACGCGCTTTCCAACGAATGTCGAGGGAATCATGAAATCCTTACGGTACCACCAGTCCCTATGGGCGACTTTCTCCAGACGGGGATCACCGTTGCCATACCAGAGCGGCGTGAGTCGGTGTGCCGCTTCAAGGTCGCCTTGAATGTTGCCCGGCACCCTAGCGAGAATCCAGTCCACTCCCGTGGCGTCCGCATCGAAAACGCGGCTACTTCGCTCCGCAACTTCGGCGCCATCGCAAATCCGCCAATCGTCGCCGGAAAGCGAAAGGACCCTGTCGAAGGAGGCGGCCTGCTCTTCCTCGGCAACCATCGAACTGCACGAGATGGCCAGTGCGGCGCAGATCAATAGAGACAACAACTTGTGGATCGACCGATGCACCCGAAACTCCCTGCGTGAAAAATGTCTTCAGGCTCGGCCCAATTATGGCTCAACGCGGAATCCATTCATCGCAATGGAAGAATCCTCGCCGCGAAACGCTTGGCCGACACGGCGGAGCGAGCCTGAGTATTTGCATAGGATGAGCATCGCAGCGCCTAAAGCGATCGTGAGTGTGTCGGGCTCGGGAGTTTCGATAAACATCAACTCCGAGACGTTCCGACCGTATAGCGTTACGTTGACGCCGGCGCTCATCAACTCGGACCCCAACATGCTCAGCGCCGCGTTCGAGCCGTCTTCGAACGACAAATGATACGTCAAATCCGGGTCGAGTCCTTTCAATACGATGTTGTGCGTATCCTCCGGGCTTTCCGGTTTGAAGATGTAGACCACACCCTTGTGCGTTTCGCGATCATAATACTCGATGCCGTCCCATACGATGCCGTCGGGCCGCGGAAAGATGTGGTAGAGATCGCCGTTGCGCACCAGCGGACGGATCTTCGTCTCATAGGTTTTGACGGCCGACGCGGCGGCGGCCCTCTCTTCGTCCGTCCAGGGAATGCTGGTCGGGTTGGGCCTGATATCGTAGCCGGTGTTGGGAGCATCGATAATCCATCCGGGCGCGCCCATCGACGCGGTGCGAAACGCGAACTTCACGCCCTGGGCGTCTGTCGGACGATAGCTGCCCATCGGCGTGCCGCTGCCATCGTAGCTCACCGGAGAAGTGTAGATCAATTGCCCTAAGATCTGCATGGGCAGGAAGGCGAAAGACGCGTCGTAGAAGGTCTGACGCACTTCGAGTTCCGTGCCATTGTCCGAATTGAAGATCTTCGTGCATCGTTGTGTCGCGCCGTAGTCCTTGATGCGGCCGCCGCTCGAGCAGTTTTCCCACTCGAAATTGGGAATGTCTTTGGCGAGGCCGTCGACCATATCGTAAAAACCTTTGACCGACCAATAGTCCGACGTGATGAGCGGTCCGTAAGTATTGTCCGAACGCCATACATCGGCCCCATACTCCTCGAACAGCTTTTTGACTCTGGCCGCACGTGTGGCGCGGCCATCGGCGGTCGTCATATCAGCCGAGTCGGACCAGTACAGGCCGAGCCTCATGCCGTGATCGTGCGCATAATCGGCGGCCGCCTTCATGCCTGATGACCAATCGGCGGGATCGGCGTTCGGCTCGCCGCCCGCCCACCAGTTCACATCGATCATCATCTCTTCGAAGCCGAGCGCCGCCGCGTCATCAACCAGTGGGTAGTATTTGGCCTGGGTCGAATCCCAGCTTCCCGGCGTCTTTCCGGTGGCGATAAAAGCGTTCCATTGCACTTTCGGATAGGTGGGATCGTTTCGCAGTATCTCCGGGGCGTTGTAATTGTACAGGTACTTTCGAAGGCTGTTTCCGGCATTGTCGATGTCGCCTTGATACGTTCCAACAAAGCCTGCCGGCACTTCGAACATCTGGCCGGGCTGCAACGTGGTCTCGAAACTCGATACGTTGCCGCTGCGAAGGGTCGTGCGGTTCGGCGCGGAGGAGGAACTGGAGATGTCGATTTCTCCGTAACTCCATTCCGTGCCGACGTAGACGCCGGAATGACCGCCGGAGTCGAGCACCGCCAACGGCACCTTTCCATTCGCGGCGTTCGGGTCGGTTAGAAGTGTGCGGCCAAAGTCTCCCGCAATTTGCTCTTTGTACACGCCGACGGGATCCATCGACGGATAGCCGCCATCGGTGGAGAAATGCCACGCATGGAGCGGATCGGTTTGCGGGGCATTTAACTGGAGGGCAAACGTCGGCTGGTAGGCGATGCCGACTGGAGTCGAACCGTGGTTGGATATGGTCGAAGCATGTTGGATCGGCCCTGCTCCCGGCCTTGCCCACCACTGCGACGTCATTTGGAGCCCAGTTGCCGCGCTCGAATAGTTCAGGATCAGCTTCGTCCCGTGGGCGTTGTCCACCGTCGCGTTCTGAAACTGCCAATCGGTCGCCACGGTATTTCCATTGAGCACGACGCTTTCCAACAGTGATATCGTGTTCGGCTGCTGCGTCCAGTTGAACCGTTCCGTCGGGTTTTCCAGCTTCGTGATTGCCGGCAGGCCATGAGCATCGCTTATCGTCAGCCGCGTATCGTCCGTGGCCAAGACCCAGTCGGTGGCGGTGCATGTGCCACAGGATAGCCCAAATACGGCCAGCAATACGATCGGCAAAAGAAACCACGGATAACGAAGGCGACCGTTAATCAGCATAGGATGTCTCCTCATGTGGTAGGGTTTTCATTCATGGAGGGCGAATCACCTTAGCAAGCGTGCGTCACATCGGCGTAGGCTAACGAGATGTCACGTCGAAATCCGCGATGTTGTCGCCCGGCTTGATTTCGACTTCAAGCCGGGATGGGGCGACGGCCTCTTCGTACTCATCGACCATTTCCTGCTCGTCGGGTCGTCCATAGGGCGCCGGCACCTTCTTGCCTGTCTTCCGCGTCGAGTGGATTTCAACGGCATAGAAGCCTGCCAACGGACCGACGTCGCCGCGAAGTTCGTATTTACCTTCCTTGATGACGCCACCGGTGGTCTGGCCTTTGGTTCCCTTTGTCGGCGTAAGGCGTATCGAGCCTTTTTCTAGCGGCTTTCCGTCCAACTGGACGCTGCCGCTTACCGCGTAGTGTCGAGGGCCGTCCTTGCCGCAACCGAACAACGGCAATAGGAAAACAACGCCAAGGACGACGGAATAGGTTGCCGTCATCGCGATCCGACGCACAGGCGAGAGTGCATGCCGTGTTAAACTGGTCCGCAACATGGGGATTAGCTCCTTTCGGTCAGAAGGCGCCTTCGATCGCATAGCCGTCGGCGATCCAACCGAGCTTCTGCCATGCGCCGGGCTCTTCGTTAATATTCGCCGGGACAAAAGACTCGATGTTTTCCGAAATGAAATGGACGCTTCCGTCGCAGAAGACGGCGTTGACGCCGCCGGAATGACGACTTCGAGGGCTTGCATAGTCGTTCGGGCCATAGGTGCCGCCGGCCGCCTCGCAAGGCAGGTTCGACGTTGGATCATTGGGCGTTTCGCTATAGGTAGGGACGTCGCAAAACATGGTGTTGTCCGGTAGGTGCGAGTTGGGCGCCAACGTAACAAACAAAAACTGGCACGCCGCACGATTCGTATAGAACCATCCGCGTAGATCCTTGGTGCTAGTCCCGGTGAGATATTCAGCCACCGCCACCGTGTTGCTTGTGCCATCTTGGATCTCGGCGATGGGCGTTCCGTCGTGGAAACGAAAAACGGCGCGCCGTTGCGCATGGGGAACGCTGAAGGCCTCGGTATTATTGGTTCCCGAGAAGATGCCGAGGTAGTTGCTCTTCGCCAGGACGGTGCCCAGGGTGGTCGCCGCATTGCATACGCCGCCGCCAAGCCCGTCGCTCGGGCAGAGAAACGGCGGTATCGATTGGTTCTGAACCGCCGCGGCGGGAACATCGAACCAAGGGCTGGCATCGTGAGATGGATTCTGCAACTGGAACAGCGGCCCGCCGAGGGCATCGTAATAGCTTTGCATCTCGACGTAGGGCAACAGAAAATGCAGGAGGTAAACCCATTCGTAGCCGGGGCCGGTCTCGGCGGTGTATGCGTTCGAGAATTGCTTTTTTGTCATGGTTCCCGGCGGAAACGTCCTGTATTGCGACTCGAAATTGTGCATGGCCAACCCGATCTGTTTCAGGTTATTCGTGCATTGCATGCGTCGCGCAGCCTCCCGGGCCGCTTGGACCGCCGGCAACAACAAGGCGATCAAAATGCCGATGATCGTGATGACCACAAGCAATTCGACGAGGGTAAACGCTTTTTCTTTTTCTTGGTTCATTCGCTCACTCCCTATTTTGGCACGCACGTTCGCCATCCCGGTCAGACCTATCGGCACCGTTGATGTGCCTTCCATGTATATCCGAGCACGGCAATCACCATCGTACACCCCAGGGTGACGGAGGTCGGCTCCGGAACGGCGTGGGCTTGCATGGCGAGAAATAGCGTGTCGGCAATCGCCGCCATGCCCTGGTCACTCGGATGACCGTACGTGCCCTCGATGTTGCCGGGAGTCGGTCCTATCGCGCTCATGTCGACAAAGACGCGATGGCTGGGGTCGGCGTCGCAAAGCTGCCGCTTGATGGCGTCCACGGCCGCGTTTTCCCCAAGAATCTGGCCCGTCACGAAAATGTGCGGGTTGCTGCTGTTTTTCAATCCCGTCAACATGGCGTCCAACGCGGTTCTGAACTCATCGTTCGTTCCATTGGCCAGATTCTCGCCCAATTGGACCACGACAATGTCAGGCCTCTGATCGAGCTGATATTGGATCCTTGCGTTGGTCCAAGTGTTGAAGTTGCGTTCAAAGATATCCGCCATGTTAAGGATGTTGCCGTTGTAGCTAGGCAGGCCATAACTCGGCAACCAAAGATCGTTCTCGTCTCCTTGATAGGGGTTTGGGGGAGTTATGGCAAGAGAGCTTCCCGTCGCGGCATTGATCTGTCCTACGAGCAGGTGGGCATAGTCATGATCCGGATCGCTTGCCGTGAGTCCCCACCAGTCCTCTGAGGTGGGCTGGGGGCAGAGCGTGATGCTGTTGCCAAGAAAGAGGATTCGTTCGGCTTGCATTTGACCCAGTTGCGCGGTGTCGGCCTGAACGAATTCCCACCCGGCCAACAAGCATGCGCACGCCGCGACGATTCCCAGATTACGGATGATATTCATGGTGTCTCTATTCCTTCGATCCTGTTGTGAACGGTGGATTGCAGGGACAGCCGACGGTGGGGCGACGTGTTGATCGCACCCACCATCCGCTGTTCCATTTCAAGCTCCTCTACCGGCGTTTTCGCCAGGCGTAGGCCAACAAGCCGAACACGCCGAACATCGCCAACAACACCGCTGAGGGTTCGGGGACAGCGGTCAGCGATACGGCATCAATACCGAATTGGGCCCAATTCAATACGCCGGGGATATCCTCGCCATAGCCGGCATTTGCCGCGTTATTCAGGAACGCCACGCCATAGCCATCGCCGGCTTCCGCGACCGTGGGCGTGAACTGGAAGCTGTGGCGCTCCCAGGTGTTGGTCAGAAGGGCGGTGTAAGGCACGAGAACGCCGTTCACGTCGCTGTTGACGTGGGCGTAAATCGTCTTATCCACGTCGTTGGTTTCACCGGCGGTACCCAGGATTCGCGCAAAGAACGAGACCTCATAGGTCTGGCCCGCAACGAGAGGGGCGCTAGGCTTCGTTTGCAGCCAGGTGCCGACGTCCCCGTTGATGTAAGCGCTAGCCCCGTTCGAATTCGGGTAGGTTTCGGCCCCCTCGAATCGGCCCGCCGAGCCCCCGTAAACACCCCACCCCGACAGGTCGGTGTCGAAATCTCCGTTGGTAACCAGGTTGATCGTATCGGCTTGAACGGTCGTCGCCAAGCAAACGAACAACGCCACAAACACGATTCCAATAGCCTTGTAGCTCTTCATCGCACTCTCCTTCAGTGACCGATAACGGTCGGAAAAGCCAACGCCTCGCTTTGTCTAGCGCGACGCACGTTGAAATACGTTGAAACGGA
>JAEWUR010000562.1 GCA_023397045.1 Planctomycetota bacterium | reverse complement strand
CCCACTATCCACTATCCACCATCCACTACCCACTATCCACTACGCAATGACCGAACAACCGCCGAAGGAACTGGTTGCGTTGCTCGAACGCCTGGGCTTGGCCAACGAAGCCCAGGTGCTGGGCATGGGGCGTCGCGTCGCGCGATTGGCTCGCGATCTGCCCCGGTTCGAATCGGTCTGGGTCGATGCTTTGTTGCAGGCCCGGTGGCTGACGCCCTTCCAAGCGGCCGAGATCAACGCCGAACGCGGGCCGTCGCTTCGGATCGGTCCCTATGTGTTCTTCGAGCGGCTCGCACATCCTTACTACGTGCCCTGCTATCGAGCCCGAAACGTCGAGACCGGCGATTTCGCACGCTTGGCAATCGTCGACCGCACCGGGCCGGGAGCCAACACGTTTCTCGAACGATTGGAATCGCTCGCCGAGCGAGCAAAACACACCGGCGACGGTACTCCGGCAACTCCGAATTGCATCCTTCATGCTGGGACCGACGCCGATCGAATCTGCGCAGCCGCGCCATGGACCGAAGGTCGACCGGCGGCGGAAGTATTGGTCCAGCATGGGCGATTTCCCTCGGCCGTTGTGCTCGAAATCGCCCGATCGATGCTGGCCGAGTTGATCGCACTCGACCGAGCCGGCATCCGTCATGGCGACATAAGCGCGGCAAGCTTGGTTCTCACGGAGGACGGCGACACGGCGTTGGTGCTGCCGGGCTTGCGAGGAATTCTGCGGCCGGAAGAAGGCTATGCGTTTGCCGACCTGCTGCCCGAGGCGTACGATGGCATAGCGCCCGAGCGAATCGCGGCCGGTACGCCGCCGGATGCGTTGACGGACGTCTATGCGTGCGGTTGCGTTTGGTGGCAACTGCTTTGCGGCCGGTCGCCGTTGGCCGGCGGCGACAGCCTGGCCAAACTCCGCGCCGCGCAGACCGGCCAGATTCGCGATGTGCATTGTTATGCCTCGGACGTGCCGGCGCCGCTGGCCTCGGCGATTTCCGATTGCCTGCGGCACGATCCCGCGCGGCGACCGTCGTTCGCCCGACTGGCCAACACGTTTGGCCCTCCGACGCGAAGCGGCAAGGAAGCGTTGGTCGATTTTCTTGCCAAGGCGGGACGTCCCACGGTTCGCTGGACCACCTCGGTCCGCTCGATCCAACGATCGAACCGCACGCCGATCTGGATCGCCGGAACCATCTGTTGCCTGTTGGCCATGCTGGCCGCCTATGGCGTTTGGCGGCACGCGAACCAAGCGTCGGACCGTGCGGACGTCGCAGCCAGAGATCAGGGGTCAGAGATCAGGGATCAGGAAATCAAGAACGCACCGCAAGATCAAGAGCGCCGCGATGACAATGATCTCGACTCGTCCACGGTGGCGCCGGTCGACTATCGGCAGCCGATCGAATCGAAACCGGCCGATCTGGTGTTGGAATCCGGTCGGCCGATCCACGCGGCATCGCTCGATCTGCACGATGGGCAGCGCGTCTGCGGTCCGTCGGGCCAACGCGCGACCTTGCTGGTTCCAACGGCCGGGCTCACGGTCGATAGGGAAAACGTCCGTTTCGAGAATATCGACTTCGTGTGGCGCCCGACGGCCGACGATGACCGCGGAAACGGCGAGTCGGCCATGGTTCGGCTCATCGCGGGCCGTGCGGCGTTTCGCGGATGTTCGTTCCGATGCGTCGAGCCGCGACAAGAACCGGTGCCGGCCGTCCGATGGATCCATCCGGCCAAGCCCGACCTGTCGGAGTTGTCGCTGCCCAGCGGGCGGATCGAGGTGATCGACTGCCTTTTCGTTCAAGTCGACGCGGGCGTCTTCTGCCGAACGGTTGGCGCGCTGGCCATCGAACTGCGAAATGTGCTCTACGTCGACGCCGGGCCGGTGATCTACCTCGACCATTGCCCCCGGCCCGACGAACCGACGTCAATCGGCCTGGAGCAAGTCACGATGCGCGACAGCGGGCCGTTGCTCGAATGCATTTTCATGGACAACGCGATGCAATCCGGCGAAATCGCGATCGACGCGGCCGCCTGCGCGTTCGCGACACGCGACGGCGAGCCGCTGGTTCGTTTCTCGGGCGTCCAATGGTCGGATCAACTGCCGGCCGCGCTGCGTTGGACCGGCCAGGGCGCGCTGGTCACGCCCTCCGTGCCGCTAATGACATGGCGCAACGCAAGCGGACATGAACAGCCGATCGACGAATCCTCGCTGTCGATCGCCGGACTCGTGCGGAGCGACGTGGAATTCGCGGGCAAGATCACCGACGACCCGACCACCAGCCGGGTGACTCGCTGGCAGGCTCCTCTCCCATCGGCCGATCCGCCCGGTGCTAATGTTGACGCGATTCCTCGCTGCCATTCGGGCTCAGTTCAATAATGAGCGCGCGATCGTCAATGACCGATGTATTTGGCGTAGAGCGATCGGGCCGTGGCAACATCGTCGGTCCCGGAGATAATCGCTCGGGCGTCTGAGAAGACGGTTATCTCATAGCCGCCAACCTGCAATCGCAGCAGGTAAGGGTTCTGAGTGACTTGGCCAACTCCTTCGAGTTGAGCCGCCAACCGATCGAGCGAAATGCTCGCGCCGGGATGGGTCAATTGAACCGCGTTGCGTCCGCATAAGACGGCCGTTCGCGCCGAGGCCCGACCGGAAAGCCAAGCGTACTCGCCGCCTTTGCACGTTGGGCAATCGACTTGATCGCGATGCGTCCGAACGTCGATTTGTCGGAACATACGCCCATCGCGAGGCCAAAGAGTGACAATGCTCAAGCTGCCGGAGATCGCCGCTTCGTTTCCGCTAAGAATTTTGATGGCCTCCATCGCCTCGACCGACGCGATCACACCCGCGATCGGACCGAGAATACCGGCCGTGTGGCAAGTGGGCGTGCTGCCCGGCGGCGGGCATTCGGGCATCAGGCAGCGAAGGCACGGCGTCCGGCCAGGCACAATCGTCATCGTCTGTCCCTCGGCCCCAACGCAACCGCCGAAGACCCACGGTACATCCCGCTTGACCGCAACGTCATTGATCAAGAACCGCGTCTCGAAATTGTCGGTACCGTCGAGAATGAGGTCGATGCCTTCGCAGAATCCTTCGATGTTGCCCGACTCGATGTCGGCTACGATCGGTTCGACGGTTGCGGCGCCATTGACTCGGCGGAGTTTTTCGGCGGCCGCGATTGCCTTGGGCTGTCCCGCCTGGGCGTCCGACTCGTCGAACAGCGATTGCCTCGGAAGATTGTTCCATTCGACGACGTCGCGATCGACGATCCGCAACATGCCGACGCCGGCGCGAACCAATAGGTTGGCGATTGTACTGCCCAACGCGCCGCATCCGCACAACAACGCTTTAGATCGGCCAAGGCGCTGTTGTCCTTCTCGACCGAGCGGCGGGAAACCGATTTGGCGGACGTAACGATCCATGGGCTAATTCATCGCATCCACATCCTGCGCCAGGTCGGCGTAGGGGTCATGGGCGTAGAAATGCCGCGCGATCTGGTCGGCCAACACGCGGACGAACTCGCGGCGGAACTCGGCCTCGGGCTTATCCGACGTGGGAACGCCCGCCTGAGGCGGATAGACGCTTTGCGGGATGATCTTCTCGAAGACGACCTTGCCGCCCTTCGTGCAATCGCAGACGTGGATCGTGGCGTTCGCCTTACCCTGGTAGAGCGTCTGGCCCTGGAACAGGTCGAAACTTTCCAGATCGATGCCGACCACCATGTCGGCCTTCACGGCCTTGCCCACTTCCGGAAATGAATCCCATGTGTTTTCGTCGGTCCACTTGGCCACCTTCCGTTGATCGATCACGCGGATCTTAGGCACGCGCTCCTGAAGCAGCGCGCTGATTTGCTGGGCCAGATCGCGGGCGACGCTCGCATTGCGATATTGCAGCGAGACGACCGGCCGGCAGACGACGGCGACTTTTTTGCCCTTCAACTCGGCGTAGTCCGGCGGAATGTCGGTCCCTTTCCAAAGGTACAGCGCGGTCGCGATGGCGCTGCGGCAGCCCGCCGCCGGCAAGACGACGGTCGTGAGGGCCAGAATCATGAGTATTCCGTATCCGATTGAGGGACGATTCATCGCGCCACCTTTGAGCCAAGAGAGTCTGACGAATAGGGGGCTGAAGAATATCGAGTATCCCGGCGGGCGGCAAGATGAGTTTGCCGAAATCGATCGCGTTCCTGAACCGCCGAACGACGCTCGCCCGAAACCGTTGCCCCGTTGGACGTTACGGCGTTTCCGCAATATGGCCGCGAAGCGCCGTCGACGTCGCGGTTTCCTTCAAGTACGGTGCTAGCACGTCGCACATTCGCTGCAAAATGGCCGGTTTCGCGATATAGTCGTCGCAACCGGCGGCCAGACATTTGTCGCGGTCGTCGGCCATCGCATGGGCGGTCAACGCGACGATCGGACCACGCCAACCCGACGTGCGCAGTCGGCGCGTGGCTTCATAGCCATTCATCTCGGGCATCTGGATGTCCATGAGAATCAGATCGTAGGGTCGGCCGGCACTACGCGACGCCTCGGCCATCTCGCAAGCGATCCGGCCATTCCTCGCAATCTCGACGTCCAGCTTCTTTTTTTGAAGAAGTAGGCTGACGATCCGCTGCAAGTCGGGCTCATCCTCGACGAGGAGAAGCCGACTGCCCTGCGATGTCGTTGCGGCCGATGGAGCAAGTCGCTCGGAAGCAGGACCAACGGTCTGCGAGGATCGCATCGCGGAGCCCTCGCTGCGCCGTCCGACCGGAATCGTGAGCGTGAAGGTGCTTCCCTGTCCCATTTGACTGACAACGTCCAAATCGCCGCCCAAGGCACTCGCCAGATGTTTGGAGATCGCCAAGCCCAGACCCGTTCCGCCAAAACGTCGGGCCGCCGAGCCGTCGACTTGGGTGAAGGGTTCGAAAATCGAGGCGATTTTTTCGGCGGGAATGCCGATGCCGGTGTCGGCCACTGCAAACTGCACGAAAAACACGCCGTCTCGGTCGACGGAATGAACGTTCACGGTGATTTCGCCGCGTTCGGTGAACTTCACGGCATTGCCCAACAGGTTGACGAGGATCTGGCGCAGACGGATGGAATCGGTCCGAATGGCGCCGGGCAACGGATCGTGATAGTCGACGATCACCTTCAAGTCTTTCTGCCGAGCCCGCACCTGCACCGCACTGACGGCCGTGTTGACCAGTTGATGCAACGAACATTCGGTCTTATCGAGCGTCAGTTTTTCGGCCTCGATACGTGACAGATCGAGGATGTCGCCGATCAGTTCCAGCAGGGCCTTGCCGTTTCGCTGGATCCCTTCGAGGAACTCGCGGTTTTCCGCACAGGAGAGATCCGACGTCATCAACAGGTCGCTGAACCCGAGGATGGCCGTCATCGGCGTACGAATTTCGTGGCTCATGTTGGCCAGGAACTCGGTCTTGGCGCGGTTGGCGGCCTCGGCCGCCAGCCTTGCCTGGATCAAATCTTGTTCGCTGCGTTTTCGTGCGTTTTCATCCTCGATGCTTTGCAGCGCGAATGCCAAATCGGTCGCCAATTCGCCGATCAAGCCAAGCTCTTCGTCGTCGAACGCGGCAGGCCGGTTGGCGTAGACCGCAATGGCGCCAAACAGCCGGCCGTCGTGAATCATCGGCACCGCAGCCACGGAACGGTATCCCCGGGCAAGAGCCTGCTCGCGCCAAGGCGCGAAACGGGGATCTTCGTCGGTATCCTGGATGACGCACGTTCTCGACTCACGCAAGGCGATGCCGATCGGTCCGCGTCCGGTCGGGGTATCATCCCAAGTCACCTTGATCGCGCCGACGTAATCAGTCGCGATCCCCGCCGAGGCCAAGGGAGCGACTTTTTTCGAGTTCGGCGTGGTTCCGCCCACCCAGACGAGCCGGTAACCGCGCGTGCGAACCAGAATCTTGCACGCATCGGCCAGCATTCGCTCGGGATTCCGCTCGCGGACAATCAGTTCGTTGATGTTGCGAACGGCTCGAAGGACATCGTTGACATGCTGCATTCGCAAGGCGGCTTCCTTCCGCTCGGTAATGTCCTGGACGATACCGCCCATGCGCCGCATGTCGCCATGGTCGTCGATTCGAGGCCTGCCCGCCGCCCAGATCCAGCGAATCGCCCCGTCGGCTCTCCGGATTCGGCATTCGAAGCCCCAATCGGTGCAAGTCTCGAATGCGTGATGAAACTTCGCATCGACCATCGGTCGATCCTCGGGCACGACATGCTCCAAGAACATTTCGTAGGTCCATTTCGGCAGGAGCTGCGAATAGCCGAAGATTTGGTCATGCTCCAGAGAACGGTGCGCGGTATGGTCGAGCAGGTCGAGGTCCCACGCGCCGGCACGACTTGTTTCGAGGGCGAAATGCAGCCGTTCTTCACTCTCACGCAACGCGTGTTCCGCGCGTTTGCGGTCCGTGATGTCCATGGAGATTCCGAGTAGCCGCGCGGGTTGATCCGCGGAATCGAACAAGATGTGGCCGTAGGAAACAATCCAGCGTTCTCCTTTCTCCGCGTGCCAAATGCGAAACTCGTTAATATATTTCGTGCGTTGTTCAACCGCCTGCTCGACCGTCCTCCGCACAAGCTCGCGGTCTTGCTCGTACACCAGGCGCAGTGCGTCGTCGACTCGCATAGAGGTCCCCGGTGGAATGCCCCACATCTCGTACATCTCGTCCGACCACCATGCCGCGCCACTCGCCAGATCCATGTCCCAGACGCCGCCGTTTGCGCCATAGAGGGCTAATTGCAGCCGTTCCCGACTCGCCAACAGAGCTTCCTCGGCCAACTTTCGTTCTCGGATGTCTTGCACGACTTCGACGAATCCCGCGGGGCGACCGCTGGAATCGAAGATCGGCGAGGTCTTCAGGTGGACGATGAACGGCGAACCGTCGTGCCTTCGTCCCGTAACCTCGGCCTCGGCCGGCATGCCGCTGGCAATTGCTTCCGCGCCCGGACAGTGCGGACACACGTCGTCCCGCCCTTCGAATTCGCGATAGCACTTCTTGCCCGGCAGGTCGTCGACCGCGCAGCCGACGATCTCCCCCTGCTTCCGGTTCGCCGTGATGATATTGAAGGCCGGGTCGATCAATGCGATTCCGACGTCAACGCCATCGAAGAGAAGACGGCAGATATTGTCGTTTAGGCTCGGCTCGCCCATCGTCAATCTTCCGATGCAATGCCCCGTGCAGCCAGGATGAGTTTCGCGCATGCCGGTTTCGGCCGAGAATCCAACCAGGACCATTATCCACGGACAGCCGGCTAATGCGAATACGCCGCAAAGGGGGGTGTGGGGGAAAATGCGACTTTTTCGCATCGCCGCATCTCGCGCGCCGAGTTCGGCATGCAATGTTTTTCCGGGATTTTTTTGGTCCCACAAATCGGATGCACGACACCAGTGTGGTGCGTCACGCAGATATGACCTTATCCTGTGTGTGCCACTGGCTCTGCCAGTGCCCGGATTCGCCTGCAATGCAGCACTGGCTGAGCCAGTGGCACGCAAGATCTCCCAAAACGATGGGTCCGCAAATCGGACGCACTACACTAGCCCCTGAACCCCGAGCCCACTATCATGTCATCCAGTTGACGAGGAAACCATGCGAATCATTTTGGCAGCGCCGCGCGGATTTTGTGCCGGCGTGAACATGGCGATCGAGGCCCTTGAATCGGCCATCCAGAATTTCGGCACGCCGCTGTTCGTCTACCACGAAATCGTCCACAACAAATGGGTGGTAGATGGCTTTCACAAGCGAGGGGTCGTCTTCGTCGACGATCTGGCCGAGGTGCCCGAGGGCGCGCCGCTGCTGTATTCGGCACACGGCGTTCCACCCGACGTCCGGCGGCAAGCGGCCGAACGAAACCTCAAAACGATCGATGCCACGTGTCCTTTGGTCACCAAGGTGCATCACGAGGCGGCACAATTCGCCCAGGAGGGCTACACGATCCTGTTGATCGGACATGCCGGACACGACGAGGTGGTCGGCACGATGGGCGAAGCGACGGAATGCGTCCGCCTGGTCCAAACGCTCGACGATTGCGATCGGGTGGCGGTGCCCGATCCGCGGAAAGTCGCCTATCTAACGCAGACGACGTTGTCCATCGACGACGCGGCGAAGATCATCGATCGGCTTCGAGCCCGATTTCCGGAGATTGTCGGCCCGGCCCGTGACGATATCTGTTATGCCACGCAGAATCGGCAGGAGGCGGTCCGAACGCTCGCCAAAGAGGCGGACATCGTTCTGGTCGTCGGCAGCCAAAACAGTTCGAATAGCCGGCGGCTTGCCGAATTGGCCCGATCGTGTCAGGTGAAGGCCCATCTGATCGACGGCCCGGACGATATCGACCTGAGTTGGTTCGGCGGCGACGAGACGGTCGTGGTGACGGCCGGGGCCAGCGCGCCGGAAAACGTCGTCGAACAGTGCGTGGCGCTGCTGCAAGACCGATTTGCAGCGTCGATCGAAGTTCGTGTGGTTCGAGAAGAACAATTGCGATTCCCGTTGCCCAAATCCTTGCGAAAGAATTCATGAAGATCAACGATCTGGAACTATACCGCGTCGAGGTACAACAGACCGACTCTTCCGCGCTGCATCATTCGCTGCTGGTGCGACTGACGACGACGATGGGCGTCGAGGGCTGGGGCGAGTCGAGCGTGAACTGGCGCGTCGACGAGCTTGGACCGCGCCGCGACGCGCTGCTGGCCGTGTTGGAAGGCCGGAGCATCTACGACATTGAAGAACTGTATACGCTCGAATCGCTGCGACCGGCGCCGCTTCGATGCGCGGTCGAGATGGCCGTGTGGGATGCGTTGGGCCGAACGTTGCGCCAGCCGCTCTGCAATCTGCTGGGCGGATACTATCGGCGTCGGATTCCCGCATCGGTTCGATTGACCGGCCATCAGCCGGGCATGGCCGCCCAGATTGCACGCGAGCTTTGCGAACAAGGATTTCACACGCAAACGATCGCGTCAACCGGCAATCCCGAAGAGGATATTCAAACCGTGGCGGCGATTCGCGAGATCGTGGGCCATCGGATCGAACTGCGATTCGACGGCCAAAATCGCTACAACATGGAGACCGCCCGGGATCTCTCGGCCGGCATGGAGCCGCACGACCTGCAATTCCTCGTCGATCCGCTCAACGCCTCGGAACTGCATTCGCTGGCGTCGCTTGGCCGACAAACAAACGTCCCGCTAGCGGCATGGCGAGCCGTGACCGATCCGACCGAGACGTTGACGGCCGTCCGATGCAATGCGGCCGCCTTTCTCATCATCGATCTCGACCAGATTGGCGGAATTATGCCCGCCCGAACGTGTGCCGCGATGGCGGCTGCCGGCGGCGTGATTCCCGTGCTGGGCAGCCGCCCCTCGGTCGGCGTCGCCACGGCGGCCATGCTGCATCTGGCGGCCGCGACGGCGGCCTTTTCGACGGCCAACGAACTGGCCTCGCGCCGACTGCTCGCCACCGTGCTGGCCGATTCGTTCGACATCAGCGACGGCATGATCGACGTCCCGCAATCGATCGGCCTAGGCGTGACCGTCGATCGCACGAAACTCGACACACACCAAGCGTATTAGGTCGTGGGCAGTGGATGGTGGACCGTGGATAGTGGATGGTGGATGGCAACGCGTTCCACCGCTGGACGCCGTGGCCGTGAGCAAAGGGATTGGCCGGCATTTCTCACCACATGGATGGACTTTTCCGTGAACCTTTTTTGCGCACGCGAGGAAGCAAAGGAGAGGCAACCATGAACGATATCCAACCAGTCACGTGATGATGTTGGACAACGTCCGGGCACGATTCGAAATGACAACCCGCACATCGCACACGTTCGTGTGGGTCGGACCGGTCTTGATGAGCGCGTCGAGCGGTTCAAAGAAGTGATAGGCGTCGTTCCGGGCGAGGAACGCGTTGGGATCGAGTTGTTTCTCTCGCGATCGGGCGAGAATGTCCGCATCGAAAAACGCGCCGGCCGCGTCGGTCGGGCCGTCTTCGCCGTCAGTTCCGCCGGAAAGCATGG
>JAEWUR010000559.1 GCA_023397045.1 Planctomycetota bacterium | reverse complement strand
GCTATTGTCTTGCCTGCCTCCACTTCGCGAGCGATGCTGGAGATTCGGCAGAACGTCGTCCTGCGAGCAGTCCCTCGACGCTGATGTCTTCATCGAGTTTTGGCCAATGGATCCCTTCGCCCGCGCCAATCAACTCGTAGTCTTCTCGTTCCGCCTTGGTTGCGTGCAATAATCGTGGATACCAGGCCAAGGGCACCGACAGCGCCCTTCCGTCGTCGAGTGCGACCGTCATCGAGTCGTCCGAGAATTGGACGCACGTTGCGAAGACATCGGATTCAGTTACCAAAGTGCTCATCCCACGACTCCAGAATATGGGCCAGATTCTGCTCGACGATTCGCTCAAGCTCCCTTAATTCATGATCGCTGAAACGACGCGATCGGGCAAGCCGGACAGGGCCGAGCCAGAACTTTGCGGTCGCGCGATCCCGCCGCACATGAACGTGAGGAGGCTCGCTGCCCTCGGAGGAGTAGAAGAAGAACTTGTACGGCCCAATTTCCGCAATGCCCGGCACGTCAACGACCTCGCTTGTGCAGCCTTCCTCTATTTCGATGCACGCGGCCTTTTTTCGCCCACCCCCCACCTGAAAAGAAGCTACCCGGCAAGGACTCGAACCTTGAATGAGGGAACCAAAATCCCTTGTGTTACCATTACACCACCGGGTAGTTAGACCACGATTTTACACCGGGACGGCTTGTTTCCGCAAGCCCGGGGATCGGCGGAATTGCACCGACCGGGGGCGGCCGTCCGGCCGACGCGGTTGCCGAAAAACGCCGGAAACGGTATGGTAACAAGAGGTTGTGGTTCGAAATACTGTGATCGTGTCTCTGTTCCGAGGACTTGTCATGCTCGAAAACGCCGCCGTCATCGCGATTGGGTCGTTTGCGATTCTGATTTTGGCCTATTTCACCTACGGGCGGTTCATCGCGCGACATGTTTGTCGTCTTGACCCGAATCGGACGACGCCCGCCCACACGCTGCGCGACAATATCGACTATGTTCCGACGCGCATTCCAGTGCTTTTCGGCCACCATTTCGCTTCGATTGCCGGACTGGGACCGATTCTCGGTCCCGCCATCGCCGTTATTTGGGGCTGGGGCCCGGCGATCCTCTGGATCCTAGTTGGCTCGATCCTGATCGGCGCCGTCCACGATTTGGGGGCGTTGACCGTCAGCCTGCGATTTCGAGGGCGCTCGGTCGGCGAGGTGTGCCACCACCTGATGGGACCACGTGCCCGACTGCTGGCGTTGCTGATTATTTTCTTCATGATGTCGTTGGCGATGGGCGCGTTCTGCAACGCCATTTCCGGCCTGTTCGTCGACTATAATCCCGACGCCATCATCCCCTCGTTCGGCCTAATGTTGGTTGCGGTCGCCGTCGGACTGGCGGTCTACAAGCTGAAAATGCCGCTCGGACTCACCACGGTCGCGGCGCTGGCAGTCTTTGCTGGACTGATTGCTTGGGGCGTCGAACAGCCGATCTGCACGTATCAGTGGTTCGTCAGTCCGGAGACGCGCGCGGCGCTCGACGAAGCTCGCACGGCCGAACCCGTCGGCGACGTGCCTGCGTTCCAACTGCCCTATGGAGCGGTGGCGGCCATCGATCACTTCGATGCAACCGGCAGGCAGGCCGCCGCCCGGGATGTCGAGAGCATACTGACCAAGACCAAGCTGTCGTGGATCGGCGTTTTGCTGCTCTATGGGTTCCTTGCCTCGGTGCTGCCCGTCTGGCTGCTGTTGCAGCCGCGCGACTACATCAACAGTTTCCAGTTGTATTTCGCCCTGACCACGATGCTCGTCGGCATGATGGTTGCGGGCGTCATCGGCGCGCAGGAGAACCATATCGAGGCCCCGATCCTTCGGACGGACGTGCCGGGAGCGCCGGGGATTTTTCCGTTTCTGTTTGTCACGATCGCCTGTGGAGCGGTCAGCGGGTTCCATTCGCTGGTCTCCAGCGGCACGACCGTCAAGCAACTGAATCGCGAGACCGACGCGCTGCCGATCGGCTACGGGGCGATGTTGGTCGAGGGGGCGCTGGCGGTGCTGGTCATTTTGGCCTGTGCGGCGGGGCTTGGCGCGAAATACTGGGGCGAGGGCGGAACGTATTCCACCTGGAGCGGCATCGAGGGCGCGGGATTGGCCACGCAACTGAGCGCCGTGGTCCACGGCGGCGCGAATTTCCTTGCCCAACTGAAGATTCCGCACGCCTTCGGGCGGACGTTTTTGGCTGTTACGATCGTCGCCTTCGCCATGACGACGCTCGACTCGGCCACCCGGTTGCTTCGATTCAACGTCGAGGAGTTGGGCCAAGCGCTGAAGCTCCCTTGGCTGTCGAATCGGTACATGGCCTCCGCGATTGCCGTGGCCGGGATTGCGTTTTTTGCCCTGGTGCCCGCCGGGAAAACGCTCTGGACGCTATTCGGCACGACCAATCAACTGCTGGCCGGTTTGACATTGTTGACCGTCAGCGTATTTTTGTTCAAGTTGCGCCGCCCCGTCATTTACACCATGATCCCGATGATCGCCATGCTGTCGGTGTCGGTCTGGGCGATGGTATTGAGCCTTGAACGCTTCTGGCACGAAGAGAAATGGTCGCTGGCGGTCGTCTCGGTCATTGTCCTGGCGATGTCGGCGTGGCTGATCGTCGAGGCCGTGCTATCGTTCTGCCGCGGCCGTGACGCCGCCGACCTCGATGGCGAGCCGCACCCGCTTTCCGACGAGGAACAGGCCGCCATCGACGCGACGCACCTGGGATGAACCTCGAAAGGTCGACATGCAAAAAGAAACCTGGGGATCTCGGTTCGGCATCATCCTGGCGGTGATGGGCAGTGCGGTTGGATTGGGCAACTTCTTGCGATTTCCCGGACTCGCGGCCCAATACGAGGGCGGGGCGTTCATGATCCCGTATTTCATCGCCTTCCTGCTGCTCGGGCTGCCGCTGGCCTGGGTCGAATGGGCCATGGGCCGCTACGGCGGCGCGCGAGGTTTCAACTCGGCGGCCGGCATCTATCGCTCGATCTGGAAAAACCGCGCTGCGCCCTACTTCGGCGTCCTGGCGGTCATCATCCCCGTGATGATCTATATGTACTACGTCTACATCGAGGGGTGGTGCCTGGCCTATGCGCTCCGCTATCTGTTCGGGCAGATGCAGCAGTTCGGCGCCGACCCGGAGAAGTATCAAACATTCTTCTGCCACTTTGTCGGCTACAACGGCGACGGCGAGGCACTTTCGACGCCGGGCGAAGGGTTGCTCGGATCGGCCGTCTTTTTTCTGATCGTCTGCTTCGTTTGTAA
Organism: Planctomycetota bacterium; assembly: GCA_023397045.1. Classification (GTDB taxonomy): domain Bacteria; phylum Planctomycetota; class Planctomycetia; order Pirellulales; family Thermoguttaceae; genus JAEWUR01. Next base: position 196 of record JAEWUR010000559.1, on the reverse strand, counting down.
TTTCACACTGATCTATCGCGGCTTGAACAAGGGCATCGAGTGGTTCTGCAAATGGGCGATGCCGGCGCTGGTTATCTGCGCGTTGATCGTGATGGTTCGCGTGCTGACGTTGGGCACGCCCGACGCAGCCAAGCCGGACCAAAACGTGTTGAACGGTCTCGGCTTCATGTGGAACCTGAACACGTCAAACGCCACG
>JAEWUR010000535.1 GCA_023397045.1 Planctomycetota bacterium | reverse complement strand
GGTCGGGGGTCAGTGGCCGGTGGCCGGCGAATATCGCAACGCTATGGGCACTAGCTTATGACCACTAACCACAAGTCAGGAACCACTTGGCACTATTTTATTTGGAAAAAAACCGTGCGTTGCAAATAATCAACATGCAGCCCGGGCGCTTTCGGAACAGAGCGACGGACCACTCCTCTTCCCTAGCCCTGGGCTTGACCCAACTTACCGGGGATTCTACGTCTCATGGCCACCATTCTTATTGATAAACTGCTCCAGACGGTCGTCACGCGCAAGGCGAGCGACTTGCACATTACGACCGGGCAGCCGCCGGTTTTGCGTTGCGACGGGCGGCTCGTGCGTCTTGAGACCAAGGTTTTGGAGCCGGAAGACACGATGGGGCTGATGAAGAGCATCACGCCCGAGCGGTGCCAGCAGGAGTTGCAGGAGGTCGGCGGAACCGACTTCGGCATGGCCTTTGGCGAGATGGCTCGATTCCGCGTCGCGGTCTTCAAGCAGAAGGGCCACGTCGCGATGGTGTTGCGGCAGATTCCGATGAAGTTGTTGAACTTCAAGGACCTGGGCACGCCGCCGGTGTTGGCCGACCTTTGCATTCGTCCCCGCGGACTGATCCTGGTGACCGGTCCGACCGGATCGGGCAAGACGACGACGCTGGCGGCGGTGATCGACTACATCAACCACAACTTCGACCATCACATCATCACGATCGAAGACCCGATCGAATTTTATCACCAGCACGACAAGTCGACGATCAATCAGCGTGAAATCGGCGTCGACGTCCCGAGTTTCGCCGAGGCGATCCGCCGTGCGTTGCGTCAAGACCCGGACGTAATCCTCGTCGGCGAAATGCGCGACCTCGAAACGATCGAAGCGGCGATCACGGCGGCCGAAACGGGCCACATCGTCTTCGGCACATTGCACACGACCGGTGCCCAGGGCACGGTCAACCGCATCATCGACGTCTTCCCGACCAACCAGCAGGAACAGATTCGCACGCAGCTTTCGACGGCCATCATCGGCATCCTTTCGCAGACCTTGTTGCCGAAGATCGGCGGCGGGCGCGTCGCGGCCTACGAAATGCTCGTCGTGACGCCTGCCATCGCCAACCTGATCCGCGAAAACAAAACATATCGTATCACGTCGTCGATTCAGACGGGCCAGCGATTGGGCATGCAGTTGCTCGACGACCACATGTATAAGTTGTGGAAGGACGGCCTGGTCGAAAAACGCGACATCATGATCAAGGCCAACGCTCCCGACGAATTGGCGACGCGAATTGCACGGGCCGAAAAAGGGCTTTTCGAGGACGACAGCGACGCCCGCGACCGAACGGAACGAAACGGCGGGTAATGCGATAGTCGGCAGGGCCGCCGACCAGTGCGATACAGAGAGGATGTGCGCCGCACGCCCCGTGCAAAAAAACGGGCGCGGGCGACCGCCCTCCAGCGCCCGCGCTGTTGCGGGCGGACGACTTATCCCTAGAGACGAGGTGGAGTGACGTACGATGGCGATTCGGCGAATCGGTCAGATTCTGGTTGACCTGGGCTTCCTTTCCGAAGATCAGATGGCGACCGTGCTTGACGAGCAGCAGGCACGGCCCGGCGAGATGTTCGGGCAGATCGCCATGAGCCTCGGCTTCATCAACGACGATCAACTGGCCCAGGGGTTGGCCGAGCAGATGGGCATGCAGGTCGTGAGCCTCTCCGACGCGGTCATTCCGCCGGAAGTGCTGACGAAGATCACCGAGCCGATGGCCCAGTTGTATCGGATCATGCCGTTGACGTTCGACGACAACACGCTGACGATCGCCATGTGCGATCCGCAGAAGCTCTCGATCATCGACGAGTTGCGCAGTTTCCTCGGCCACGACATCAAGGCGATGGTCTGCACCGAAAAGGAGATGCTCAAAGCGCTCGACCGATACTATTCGGCCGGCGGCGAAAGCGTCGAGACCCTGATTGCCGACATGGAGCAGGACGCCGAGTTGGCGGCCGCCGTCGAGGCGATGGAGAAGAACAGCACGCTCGACCTGACCAGCGTCGAGGCGCTGGCCGACAGCGCCCCGGTGCGAAAGCTGCTGAACATGGTGCTCTTGCTGGCCATCAAGGATCGCGCCAGCGACTTGCATTTCGAGCCGTTCGAGCACGAGTTCAAGATTCGCATTCGGGCCGACGGCGTGTTGTACGAGATGGTGCCGCCGCCTCGCCACTTGGCGTTCGCCATCACGACGCGCATCAAAGTGATGGCCGACCTCGACATCGCTGAGCGCCGCATGCCGCAGGACGGCCGCATCCGACTGAACGTCGGCGGCCATCCCGTCGACTTGCGCGTCAGCGTCTTGCCGACGATGTTCGGCGAGAGCGTCGTCATGCGTATTCTCGACCGCTCGGTGGTCATGCTCGACCTCGACGTCGTCGGCATGCCCGAGGCCATCCTTTCGGCCTTCCGCGCGGCGATTCGCAAGCCCAACGGCATCGTGCTGGTCACCGGGCCGACGGGTTCCGGAAAGACGACGACGCTCTACGGCGCGCTGAACGAATTGAACTGCATCGAGGACAAGCTGATCACCACCGAAGACCCGGTCGAGTACGACATCGACGGCATCGTGCAGATGCCGATCGACGCGGCCATCGGCAACACGTTCGCCCAGTGCTTGCGGTCGATCCTTCGGCAGGATCCCGACAAGATCCTGGTCGG
>JAEWUR010000465.1 GCA_023397045.1 Planctomycetota bacterium | reverse complement strand
CACCCCAATTCCTAACATTGACAGAGCACTAGTGAACCGGCTGTACAACGGGTTCTTCCACAATGATCGGGCCGCCGTTGGTCGCCCTGGCTCCGAAAGCAATGCGGGCTCCGACAACTCACGCGACTTCTTCGACCTCGCGTTCGACGGCCTTGCGGACCGCCATGACTCGATCAAAATGGGGACGAAAGACGCTCGGAGACAGCTCGCGATAGGTCTTCGAGATTCTTCGCCGACGCCGCCAAAGGAAAAAAATGACGCAGGCCGTCGCCACGACCGCGATCAACGTCATGAACACGCCAACCTCGCGAATCTGATGGGCGATCGATTGGCCAAAGGCATAGCTCAGCCAGAAAAACGTGCCGACCACACACGTTGCACAGAGTAGATCGATGAAAAAGAATCGGCGGAACGACACCCGCAGGATGCCGGCCGTCAAATAGACCGGCGTTCGCAAGCCGACGAGAAATCGCGCCACGAAAAACACCTTCAGGCCATGCCGGCGAAACTGCCGCTCGATCGAAGCTTCGCGTTCGGGCGTAACAAGCCTCGCCCACCAACGATGGTCGCGAAGCACGCCCTGCCCGAAATGGTAGCCGATCCAATACATGACGCAGTCGCCGGCGATGGCGCCGAACACGCAGCACAAGAACGCCGGGATCGGTTCGAGCGAGCCGCTGGCCGCAAGCACGCCTCCGGCAACCACCGGCACTTCTTCCGGGATGGGGATGCCCGCGCCGGTTACCACCAACACGAATACGATGGCCAAATAGGAGCCGGAGGATAGGAGTAAGTCGAGCATCGTCTTGGCACGGTCCAGTGGCGTTTCGCGCGATCCGGCCTATTCTATCGCCGGGGCACGGCCGTCGTCCAGCATCCCCCTCCCAAAAAACAGCCGATTTGGCCGGGCGCTAAGGGATCATCCTACCTCAATTTGCGATCCACCGTGCGTCTTCCGCGTCGAGGCCCGCCGAAACCACGTCAACATCGTTGCCGCGGGAACTCGGCGTCAAAATGACCATGCCGATGCCCGGATGGCGATCGCAGTATTCGCGCGCCAGATCGGGTCCCATGACGTGAAACGCCGTCGACAGTGCATCGGCCAGCGCCGCCGTCGGCGCGACGACCGTGGTCGAGTAGATATTTTCGACCGGGCGTCCAGTGCGAGGGTCTAAAACGTGGCCGTAGCGGCGCCCCTGATGCCGGAACGATTGGAACTGATCGCTCGACGTGCCCAACGCCCGATCGCGGAGTCGAATGACGCCCATGCGCCGACCATGTTGCCCGGGACAACGAACGCCGATCTCCCAAGGATGGCCGGCCGATTGGCAACCGCGCGCCAAGACGCTGCTCTGACCGCCGTGGAACAGGAAATCGTCGATGCCCAACGCCGACAGCCGCTCGCTGCAAACGTCCAGGGCATAGCCTTTTCCGATGCTGCCAAGGTTGATCCGCACACCCGGCCGTTTGAACCGGATCGTGTGCCGCTCGGGATCGAATTCGACCCGATGGCCGCCGACGAACGATCGCGCTTCGTCGAGTTGAGCGTCGGAGGGAATTTTGCCTTGACGGCGTGCAAAACCCCAGACCTCCCACAGCGGCGTCGCCGTGATGTCATAGGCGCCTTGCGTCTCGTCGTACAAGGTCATGGCCTGGCGAAGCAATTCGAACGTTTCGGCCGAAACCTCGACCGGTTCGTCGGCTGCCAGCAGGTTGATCCGACTAATCTGGCTGGTCGGACGAAAAAACGAAAGCTCCTCTTCGATCGATTCGAGCAGATCGAGCGATTCCAACGCCGAGTCCATCCCGTGCGGATACCGATCGGCGGGAAACCGGACCTCGAACTCGCCCGCCATCGCGCGGCGAGAGACGTGGATCAACAAATCGCTCATTGTTTTGTGATCAGATCGAGTGGTTTCCAGTCGACCATCTCGGCCAGTCCGGCCTCGACGATCTCCCGGCCGGTCACATAACGGTGCATCCGCACCCAAGTCTCGATCTTCTCGGCCGAGCAATCGAACAACTCGGCGAGCTGCCGGTCCATGTCGGTCTCCAACTGGGCGAAGTGCCGCGCCCATTCCGCCGCCTCGACCAATCCGCAATTCTCTTCGCTCTGCCATTTCATCGGGTGAAACAGCAGGACGCTCAGCGGCGTAACCAATCGGCGACGGCACGCGGCAAACGGCCAAAGCGCGGCCGACGAACACTCGCCGACCACGATGCCCGTCGCCTTCAAACCGCGCAAAAGAATCAGCGACATCAGGGCGTTGGCGCAGTAAGGGCTTCCGCCGGGCGAGTCGAAGTACAAAATACATTCGCCGCCCGGTGGAACCGACAACAGCTTGTCGCTCAGATCCGCGATGTTCTCGGTCAGGTCGCCGACCAGCGGAATCTCAACAAGATCTTCGCAATTTCGGTCGGACATGGCAACCATCACCGAGCCTGCTCGAACTAGTCGAGACTGATTGCCTGGACCGGGCACACGTCGATGCATGCGCCGCAATCGCCGCACGTCTCGCCATCGATCACGGCCAAGCCGTCCTTCATCGAAATCGCGTCAAGGGGGCAGGACTCTACACACGACTCACACCCGGTGCATTTTTCAGCGTCAACAACGGCTGCCATGAAATATCTCCTAAGACTTTGCTCACAACACAACAACGACAATTTCCAACTCCCGTCGGGTCGGCGATTTCCGCAACCATCGTTGCACGCCCGCGCCACCAACGAATTGGACCCAAAACATTCTATCCGATTTTTCCCCAAAAGAAAAAGGGCCGTACGCGTGGCCCACGGGCCAACCGGGCACGGCCCACATGTCTCGCCCCGAGATTCTTTAGGATCATGACGTGCGGTCTCGGGGGGGAAGAGACAGCTATACGTAATATACCGCAGTTCCATTTCATGTCTACCCGCCCCCAAGGGGGACGCCGTCGACAACGTTCGGCGGGCCGAGAAGTGCGGAAAATCGAGGTTGCCGATTGGCGATTCCGGTTTTCGTGACGCCATCGACGGTCCCTCGGCACGACCCTGCAAATAACCTAACCTTGACTTATGACGGATGTCCAGGAATTCAACCAGATTGAGCACCTTGAGCCGATCCGCTCGGACTGGGAAAGGCTGCATCGGCAGACGCCCGGCGCGTCGTTTTTCCAATCGTTCGATTGGCTGAAAACCTATTGGAAGCATTTCGGCGCCGATCAGACGCTTCGCGCGCTGGTGGTCGCCGACCACGACCGGCCAACCGGCATTCTGCCGTTGGTAATCAGGAACGAGACGACCAAGATCGGGAAAATTCGCACCCTGACCTATCCCCTGCACGATTGGGGTTCGTTCTACGGCCCGATCGGACCGAATCCCGAGCAGACGCTCGCCGCCGGACTCGATTACCTTCGCCGCAGCCGACGCGATTGGGACATCTTTGAACTGCGATGGCAGGGAGCGCCCGGCACCGATCCGTCGGCCGTCCGGCAGGCGATGCAGGCGTCCGGTTTCCATGCCTATGCGACGGTCTGGGATCGAACGGCGCTCGTCGATCTCGACGAGACCTGGGAAGCGTACTGGAACTCGCGAAAATCCGGCTGGCTGCAACGTTTCCGCAACGCCGAGCACAAGCTGTTGGAGCAAGGCGCGGTGACCTATCAGCGATATCGGCCGTTAGGGCTGGCCCATCACGACGGCTCACCGCGATGGGACCTGTACGACGCCTGTGAGGAAATCGCCCGGCGAAGTTGGCAAGGCGCGGCCACCGACGGCACGACCCTATCGCACGAAAGCATTCGCCAATTCCTACGCGACGTGCATCAAGCCGCGGCCGAGGCCGGCGCGGTCGATCTGAATCTGCTGTCGATCGACGATCAGCCAATCGCCTTCTTATACAATTACGCGTTTCAGGGCTATATTTCCGGCCTTCGACGCGGATACGACGCCGAGCGATGCCGGGCCGGGGCGGGCAATGTGCTGCTGGCTCGCTCGATCCGCGACAGTTTCGCCCGGGGCGATCGCATCTACGATCTGGGCGTGGGGTCGCTCGAAACGAAGCGGTACTATCAGACGCGGCTGCTGCCGATCTTCCGGTTCAGCCATTTCCCGCTCTTATCGGTGCGAATGCAATTGCTGCGCGCCAAGCGATGGTGGCAGCAGCGCAAGAATCCGGCGTCCATCGCGGCCGGCCACGTTCAGGATGGCATGGCCGACCCGCGATGAACTATTGTTGCCGCCATCGTCGACGATCGCGCTTCCGCCGTGAATTCGGCCGCTTCAGCCGAACGACTCGCGGAACCGCGCATCGACAATGCAGGGCACAATCATCGTGCCGGGGAGGTGTTCTCCTCGATATCCGTGCCTATTGTTGCACGGGAATCGGGCTTGGCATGATCGCCGGCGCCGAACACGGAGACGGACAGCAGGACGACTCGCACGGATCATCGCACACCACATACGGCTCCGTTACGACCACCGTCTGTTGCGCGGGTTTTCCAAATCGCGAGTTCCAAGCGTATCGCCAACATTCGGCGACTCGGCATCCGACCGAACCGCTTAAAAGCAATCCAAGCACCGTCATTAGTAGCAGTTTCTTCATGATTGGCTTCCTCCCGGTCAGCTTCCCGTCGCCGGGGCATAGGTTTCCGGCCCGGGACTTGTCATTGCCGGCGCGCCTGCGCATGGATCGCAGGGGTTATACGTCGGGCATGGGTTGGGACATGTTGTTACAACGGGCGCCGCAGTCTGTTGACAGGCCGGTCCGCGCCATAGGCACTCCATGAACCGGCATCCGGACACCCCGCCCAGCAAAATCCCTAACACCGACAGGATCAATAACCTCTTCATTCCTGGTATCTCCCTTCGAAGCGTTAGTGCCATAGCGAAGCTATCGCCATGAAAACAATACACCACGTTTGATGATGTGCAAATCAAACTTCCCGCGTTTCCGTAATTCAACCACGTTGACTTTTTGCCACCCCGCAACCGGTTTATGGGCTACAATTATGGTAAGCTCACGGGTACGATGTACGGCAAGGAGTAGTCGGGCGAGCCGACCACGGGGTAGGAGATTTCCCATGACGGTCTGTGAATCCTCAAACGCCGGCAACAGTGGCTGTTGCCCGACCACGCGCTGTTTTCCATATCGAATCGCTCAGCGGATGACGAAGCTCTCTTACGGCCTATGGCTCGCGGCCCTAGGCATCGCTTGTTCCGCGACCGCCACCGCGGCCGACAATCCACAGTCGCAAATCTGGATCGTCAGCACGCGATCGGCCCCACACTCGGGCACGCTCGACGATGCGCTCGATTGCCTGAAATATTGGCGGCGTGCCGACGATTGCCAATGGGAGCCGACCTCGGCCGAGTCCTTCCACGAAAGCTACAATGCCGACGTGCCGACCGTCTTGTTCATCCACGGCAATCGAACCGACTCGGACGACGCCGTTGCAAAAGGGATGGCGGCTTACCGCTCGATTGGCTCGTGTATCGGCGATCGGCCGATGCGGTTTGTGATCTGGTCGTGGCCGGCCGAAAAAATGTGCCGACACGTTCGCGAAGACACGATGTTGAAAGCCGACTACAGCGACGTCAACAGCTACTATCTCGCCCGATGGCTCAACCAAATGCCGCCCGGCGCCAAAATCAGCCTGACCGGTCATAGTTTCGGCCCTCGCATTATTTCCGGGGCGCTTCACCTCTTGGCCGGCGGCGCGGTCGCCTGCCGCCAACTGCCGCCCGAGATCGTCTCGGACTGGGCCGACGGTAAGCGAAATCGCATCCGTGCCGTTCTCATGGCCGCCGCCGTCGACGCCGATTGGCTCGCGCCCGGCCATTGTCACGGCTCCGCGCTCTCGCTGGTCGAAGCGATGCTCATTACCAGCAACCCCTGCGACCGCGTCCTCAAGTGGTATCCTCGCATGGAACGGTGCGACGATTCCCAGGCCCTGGGCTTCACCGGGCCGTGCGGCATCGGCGACGCCGATAATGTCAAAGTCATCAACGTTGCCTGCACCGTTGGCAAGCCGCACGATTTTAATCTATATTGCGTGGCCGACAACGTCTGCTCCCGCTGGGCGCAGTACACGTTTCTCGATCAATAAGCGCAGGCACACGTTCGATGAAATATCCGGTGGCGTTTCTCAATGGGCGATGGATTCAGGCCTCGGCTGCGGCCGTGCCGGTCACCGACGCTGGGTTCGTGCTCGGCGCGACCGTCACCGAGCAGTTGCGAACTTTTCGCGGCGAAGTCTTCCACCTCGCCGACCACCTCGACCGGCTCTACCAGTCGTTGCAGATCATCGACCTCCCATTGCCGATGCACCGAGATCAGGTCGCCGACACCGTTTGTGAATTGGTCTCGCGAAACATGGCGCACACAGCGCCCGGCGACGACATGGGCGTCTCGATTTTCGTGACGCCGGGCCTCTATCCCGCCTATGCCGCCTGCGAAAACTCGGAATCGGCCGATTCGCCCAACCTCTGCATGCACACCTACCCGCTGCCGTTCCACCTTTGGGTCAAAAAGTATCGCGACGGCCAATCGCTCGTCACCACCGGCATCGAACAGGTCCCGCAGAAATGCTGGCCCGCCGAACTGAAATGCCGAAGCCGCATGCACTACTTCCTGGCCGACCGGCGCGCGGCCGCGATCGAGCCGCACGCTCGGGCGCTGTTGCTCGACGCCCAAGGCCGCGTCACCGAAACCTCGACCGCCAATCTGCTGATCTATCGCAAGGCGGAAGGACTGATTTCCCCGCCTCCAACGATGATCCTGCATGGGATCAGTCTGTCGGCGACGGCCGATCTCGCCCGGCAACTCGACATTCCCTGGGTTGAACGCGAATTGTCGATCGACGACGTCGCCTCGGCCGACGAGGTGCTGCTGACCAGCACGCCGTTGTGCCTGTTGCCGGTCACGCGATTGAACGGACAACCGATTGGCGACGGCAAACCGGGACCGATCTTCGAACGCCTCCTCCAAGCGTGGAGCCTTCGCGTCGGCGTCGACATCATCGCCCAGGCCGAGCAGTTCGCACAACGCGGTTAGAAAAAGTCCCCTCTCCCGCCGGGAGAGGGTTAGGGTGAGGGCGGCTCCCTCAACAGTTTTCCATTCCGCAACCGCGTCATCCTAGCCGTAGGTTATGCTTCAGCATAACAAATCGCCGGCCATCATTCTGTTATGCCAGAAGCACAACCCACTGATCTGTCATTCTGGGCGCAGCGAAGAATGACCGGCAACAACGGCCTGAAACGATCGCTCGCTACTTCGCCTTCGACGTTTCGTACGTCCGAACGAAGATATTGTTGTCGTCGTTCTCCCGGGCCGTCTGCGCCAAGCGCCGGCCGCAAGGCGTCGGATATTCGCCCGAAATGCACGCTTCGCAAAGCTGGCTGCTCGGCATGTTGATCGCACGCGGAATGGCGTCGACCGGCAAATAGCGGAGCGAATCGGCGCCCATCTGGGCGGCCATGCGGGCTTCAATCTCCGGCGAAAGCGGCTGCCCCTTGAGAAACTTCGGCGCAAACAACTCGCTGATCGTCGACATGTCGATCCCGTAGAAACACGGCGAAATGATCGGCGGACACGCCACGCGCACATGAATCTCGCGCGGCTGGCCCATCTGCCGTATCCGCTGGATCAGCACGTGCAACGTCGTCGCCCGAACGATCGAATCCTCGACCAGCAAGACTCGCTTGCCGTCGAGCACTTCGCGCAGCGGCGTATATTTCGTCTCGGCCTTGCGTTTCCGATCGCGGCCGCCCTCGATAAACGTCCGCCCGCTGTAACGGTTGCGAATCAATCCCTCGATGCACGGAACCTTCAACGCATAGGCCATCGCGTCGGCCGCGGCCTTGCTCGTGTCGGGCACCGGCACCACAATCGTGTCCTCGTCAATCGCCAGCGTCTCTTGCCGGGCCAATTCCTCGCCCAACGCCTTTCGCGAGAGATAAACGCTGCGACCGTCCAAAGTACTCGCCACGTTGGCGAAATAGACCCATTCGAAGAAGCAATGGGCGCATCGAGGCGTATCGGCGAATCGGTGAATCTCGAACTTGCCGTCCGAAATGATGATCGTATGGCCCGGCGGAACCGACTTGATGCTCTCGGCCGCAAAACCGATGTTCAGCAGCGCCACGCTCTCGCTGGCCGCCGCAAACAGCGGTCCCTCGATGGCGTAGCTCAGCGGCTTGATGCCCATCGGGTCGCGGGCGACCATCATGTTGCCCAACGCATCAAGGAACACCAAGCTATAGGCCCCGTCAAACTTCCTCGCGAAATGGCGGCACACCTCCAGCAGCGACGGCCGATCGTCGGCCGACAGCGCCCCGCATATCTGGTGCATCAGCACCTCGGTGTCCGACTCGCGGGCGAGGTAGTTGTCGTGGTTGTCGAGCAA
>JAEWUR010000284.1 GCA_023397045.1 Planctomycetota bacterium | reverse complement strand
CGATAGATTCTCGTTGATCCGATCGGCCACGGCCTTCCGAACGAAAAACCGCTGATCCTGCAACTCGGAGAATCGCACAAGGAGTTTTTGGCGATCCTGCTGAAGGTTTTTGAGTTTCTGCAAGACCTCATCGCGCATCCGCCGCTTGGCCAACAGATCGTTGCGGTGTTTTTCGAGTTGCATCCGCTCTTGGGCCTGGCCCTGCGACTGCTGGTGCTTTTCGATCAACGCTCGGAAGGCCAACTCTTGTTCCTTGTGGACCGTCGAGAGCTTGGCGATTTCCCGAGAAACTGTCTCTTGGGCCACAGCAAGTCGGTGTCGTATGTCGCCGAGCAAACGGTCGACGTCCCTGCCGGCCCGGCCGACCTCCTCGGTGATTTGGGCCACGATTGCTGCATTGGGCCCCGCAGCGACATCAGAATCGGCCAGCGTGCCTGCCTCCTGACCGATGCGCCCGACATGGGCCGTCAGGTCACAAGCGACTCTGTCCAAAACATCGCGAGCGCGAGCTGCCGCCCGTTGTTCTCGGTCGCGCAGGGATTTTTTGGCGTGGGCCGCGTTGATCTCGCCGGCATCGTCGCCGGTCTCGTGAGAATAGGCCTTCAGCCGCTCCTCGATGTTCGGCAACGTATTCAATTCGTCCTTCAATGCCGCCAAACGCGATTCCAACGGGGCGATCTGTCCGGCGTTAGCGTCGAGAGCGAATCGAACTTGTTGGATTTCCGATTCTGTGTCCGCAATGCGTTGGGCCTCGAAATTGTCGATCAATCCGAGTTGCGAGGTCGTGCGGTCGGCGATCCGCTCGATTTCGTTCTGACTGAAGATATCGGCCTTGAACACGCCGCCCGATCGAAGCGTCACTTCGGTAGGTTTGCCATCGGCCGTTAGCACCATCGGCTCTTCACCCCAACAACGGCTGACGACGTAGGAAAGCCCGTCTTTGGTCTCGATGCCCAGTTGGATCCGCCCACCGTCGAGATTTCTTTGAACGAGCGAGTCAATTCGTCGCTGTTCCGCGGTATCGCAGTCGCGCGCCGCCGACATGTCGAGGGCGTAACGGATCAGTTCCAGAGCCGTTGTTTTTCCGGTACCCCGGGCACCAATCAAGCAATTCAGCCCGTCGGAGAACTCGAGCCGTTGCCCGTCTAAAAAGCCACCGATGACGGACAGAAATCGGAGCCGATGGAAGGTGTTGGTGGATAAGGGTTTTTGCGAGTGGCTTTGCATGGTGACAATTTCTCCCTGGCGTAGAAATGAGGCGGCGATGGTCGCACCAGCCGGGAACAGATTGCGCATGTAGGCGCAGCTTGAACCCGTCAGATGCGGCACAAAACGTTATTACGGAATCGCAAGAGGATCGTGTTATGGTTTCACGATCGGCGTAGAAACGCGGGGCCAATACTGTGGCCCGACAGGCCGCCCCCAGGGCGAACAAAGGAGTCTACCGCCGTCCCAATAACAGGAACGTGGTGGTGATGTGGACATGAGTATACATGTCGGTGGTTTTATTGCAATAGGCCTGGCAAAGATTTTTACCCCAAGTCGAACGAAGTACTTTGTTTCACACGTTCCTGGTGAAGATCGAGCCTAGAACAGCGTTTCAAAACCCGCCTCTTGAAAATGGCGGTCATTGGTGAACGCACGAAGCAGTCCGATTCGGCGCATAACAACGAAGGAAACGCAATCAACAATCCCCGGCTGACCGGCGCCACCACGTCGATATTCCGACCAGGCTTGTTGCCAGTCCGAATCCGTGGGAAAAACCAGCATACCCTTCGATTCCATCCGCTCGCGGAGCCGATCAACGGCTTGACGGTACGGACGCCTGGCGGCCGCATTGGCACATTCCAATAAGACAAACGACGTTGTCGTTAATGGGACCCTGTCGTGATGAAGTTGCTGGAACGTGGTTTCCGCAGAGGAGTGCCATTGGTCGCTGGCGTCCCACAGGGCAAGCAGTCCAACGGTGTCGAGAAATGTAGGATTCATGGCTGGTGTTCGTTATGCCGCGCCGCAACATCATGCTCGCCGGAAGAATAACGTTCCGACAGAACCGCATAAACATCGTCGATGCCAGATGCTTTGGAGCCTGATTGCACGAGTCGCGGCTCGAATTCGACTTCGCATGGATCGGGCAGATTCACCTGCCCTACAGGGCGAAATACGCCATTTTCATAAACTGCGTGAATGTTGTCCATGACAAGAATCCTCGTGTTTCGTTCCAGCCAGACGACCTGCCCAATCCCCATCTCCATCTTATTCTACCATGCCGGCCGGCGATTTGCCAAGCAGCCCAAAATCGTGGATTATGGCGTGTTCCTCAGGAGGATGCGGAGCGTATTTCAAAGCATTTTCGGCGATATTTGCATCCTGAAGGCGTGGATTCCTATCGATCTGCCATCGTCGGCAACCGTTTGAGTCCGGCAACCAAGTCGGCCGTGCCAAGATGCGCGTAGCGGTCCATCGTCAACGTGATGGTCGAATGGCGTGCGAGCGTTTGAGCCACCTTCGGCGGCACGTTGGCTGCGACTAAATAACTTATGAAGCCGTGACGAAGCGCGTGAAAGTCCACGACTTGCCCAACGCCGTCTTCCGATTGGAGATAGTCGCTCTGCTCGCGCTTTTCTTGTTCTGTTGGGTCCGACGTTTCGCCCAGCCATGCGTCTCGGGCCTCTTCCAGATCGGACTGCAAAATCTCGCCCGCCTTCCGATACCATTTGCCGGGCCAGAGACGTTCGTTAATGCGGGTGCCTGAATTGCGTTCGTCGAGGTAGATCCGTATTCGCTCCACCAAATCCTCAGCCATCGGCAACACGTCCGTGCGGCGATGTTTCGAGTAACACGCGGCAACGCAGACCGTGGGCGGGTCGGCCTGAAGGTCGAACGAGCGAGGGGTAAGGCTGGCCAGCTCTTGAGCCCGCAGGCCGGTGAATGCCGCCAATCGATAGACCATGGCCCGATCGTGGCCGCTCATACGGCCTAACGTGCGATCGCTTTTCTCGGCTGCGGTAATGAGCCGTTCCAACTCATCCGGCGTCAGGACGCGACGCTGGCGACGGACGTCGGTCTCGGCGTTCAGACGTTGCAGGTGGGCAACGGGGTTTTGGCCCATTCGGCCGTCGCGGACCAGCCAATTGCAGAATGCTTTGAGCGCCACGAGGTAGTCATTGCTCGTGGCGATGCCGAACTGCTTGGTTTCCCGCTGGGTTCGCAGCCAATTGGCCACGGCCGTCGGTCGGATATTGGTGATGCGTTTAAAACGGCAACCGGCTACCAGGGCATTGAGCCGGCCGATGGCCATGTCGACGTAACGGCACGCATT
>JAEWUR010000724.1 GCA_023397045.1 Planctomycetota bacterium | reverse complement strand
TGCGTTACGTGTTGACGCTGCTTTTGATCCGCCGTCGCGTGTTCCGGCTCGAAGAAGAACAACGAACGCCGCAAGGCGACGAACTGCTGGTGGTCTACTGCCCTCGCCGCGAATGCTCGTACCAGGTGCCGGCCATCGTGCCCGACGCGTCGCGGATCGATCAGATTCAAGACGATCTGGCCGCGCTGCTGCAATAGTCGAATGACGAATGTCGAAATTCAAATGACGAAAAAAATTCAAATGCCGAAGCACGAAACAACCGAAGGTTGCTCGTCCCTTCGTCATTCGTCATTCGGCATTTCTTCGACATTTGAATTTCGACATTCGTCATTCCGCCCCCTCCTATTCCTGGCCATCGCCACCGGCCTATTCGGCCTATGCGGCGCGAGTTGCCCACAGACCTTGCGGCAATACACCGCGCCGCTGCCGCGCGTGCTGCCGCCGTCGCCGACCATCGAACAGGTCGTCGAGGTGGTCAACCGAAATTGCTCGCAGATCCAATCGTTTTCGACCAATCAGGCCTCGATCAGCGGGTCGGGCTTTCCATCATTGTGGGCCAGCGTGGCCTTCGAGCGCCAAGCCCGGCTCCGCATTCGCGCCGGCACCGGGCTGACCGGCACCGAGTTCGACCTGGGAAGCAACGACGATCTGTTCTGGTTCTGGTTCCGCCGCGACCAGCCGCCGACGTTGTACTTCTGCCGCCACGATCAGTTCGCCTCGTGCGCCGCACGCCAAACGTTGCCGTTCGAGCCGAGTTGGCTGATCGAGGCGATCGGCGTCTCAGGCTTCGATCCGGCGCTCGCCCATCAACTGACCGTCCTGCCGAACGATCGGCTCCGGGTCGACACGATTCGCAACACGCCGGACGGACCGGTCAAAAAAGTAACGATCCTCGACGGCTCGCAAGGCTGGATCTTGGAACAACACGTCTTCGACCCGCAACACAAGCTGCTCGGCAGTTCGTACGCCTCGCAACACCGCCGCGATCCCTTGAGCGGACTCGTGATGCCGAAGGTCGTTACGATCAATTGCCCCTCGGCGCAGTTCTCGATGCGGATCGACCTAGGCAACGTCGAGATCAACCGTCTCTCCGGCGACCCCGGCACACTTTGGACCATGCCCAGCTATCCCGGCGTCACGGTCGTCGACCTCGCCACGGCCACCCCACAACCCCAAGCCCAATCGCAGCCCCAAGGCATCGACCGCCGGTCGGTGCGGTAGGTGGGAGTGATGCGGTTGAGGTCGATTCGCTTGTTCGCCTAGCAGGCAATCCTCAACGTAGGTCCCTTCTTCATTGCGGCTCTCGGTTCCCTCGGTCATCTTCTGTTCAGAATGCCTTCGTTGTCTTTTAGCGGAACGCCATCTTCGGCGCGATTTGCCATTCGAGCTTCGGCCAAGACCTCGCGATAGACGGCCGCAACGCCGGCGGCCATGCTGCGGTCGGAAAAGGTGGTCGATTGACGTTCCCAGGCGCTGACGCGCAGCGCCGACCAATCGTTGCGCCCTTCGATCACGTCGGCCAGCGCCCGGGCGAGGTCTTGAGCGTTGCCGGGGTTGGCGAGGACGCCGTCTCGGCCGTCGCGGATCGCTTCGGGAATGCCAGTGGACCGTGTGGCCACGACGGGCGTGCCGGCGGCCATCGCTTCGAGGACGGCCATAGGCAGCCCTTCGCCAAAAAGACTGGGCAGCACAAAAATATCCATCTTCCGCAACTCGTCGGTGACGTTGGTGCAGAAACCGGTCCAGACGATCTGTTGCTGGAGGCCGAGCCGCTCGACCCGGTCCGCAATTTCGGCCGCATACTTGGGCGACTCGAACGATCCGACCGCGCGAAGACGTATGGGAAGCCCCCGATCGCGCAACTGGGCCATCGCATCCAGCAGGACCTCGATTCCCTTTCGCGGGCGGAACAACGCCACGGTGCCGAGGGTCCAGCGTCCGTCGGGCTTTTTGCGCTCGGGCAAGTTGCCTAGGGCCGGGACGCCGTTGGATACGACGGCGATTCGCGCCGCGTCAAAACCTTCGTGCGCGATGTGGTCGGCCATCGCCCTGGAAACGGCAATCACGCGGACCGCGCGGCGCAGGCTCCATCGCTCGATCCAACTGTTGATCCGGTCGGAAAGTTGACCCGTCGTGTTCTGCGAAATGGGGCTGTGAACGTGGTAGACCATCGGGATGCCGGTGATGGCCGAGGCGATCGAGCCGATCATGACGGTCCGCACGGTGTGCGTATGAAGGATGCGGTAGTTTCCATGCCGAGCGATCCTCGCCACCTTTCCGGCGGCCAACAGATCGAATCGCGAGAGCATCGGCACGTCGTAAAGCGGCGCCTCGCGCGACTGGCGCAGCTCGTCGAATAGATCGAGTTTGATACAGGCGAATCCGGCCGAAAAACCCAGCGACGGCAGGTTTTTGGCCAACAGATCCTGGACCCGTTCGGCCCCGGCGTAATGCTCGCCGTTAATCACGTGCAACACTCGCACCGTGTCGACCGGAGCGGCGGGCGATTGTGGCGTCGGCGGCAGGACGCCGGCCAACGGGGT
Organism: Planctomycetota bacterium; assembly: GCA_023397045.1. GTDB lineage: Bacteria > Planctomycetota > Planctomycetia > Pirellulales > Thermoguttaceae > JAEWUR01. Next base: position 2,736 of record JAEWUR010000724.1, on the reverse strand, counting down.
CTCTTGATGCGCCGACGGTTGGGCCAGGTTGTCGGTTGGGATCATGGTAGTGGCTAGGGACTGGGGGTTTCAGTAGGCGTTTCTTCCGGACAGCACGACCAACACGGTTTTCAGCAGGATTTGCAGATCGAGCCACAGCGACCATTCGCGGATGTAGCGGAGATCGCATTCGATTCGTTTTTGCATTTTCTCGGGCACTTCGGTTTCGCCGCGCCATCCGTTGACTTGGGCCAAGCCGGTGATGCCCGGCTTGACCTTGTGGCGCAGCATGTAGCCGCCGATTTGCGAGCGGAACTCTTCGTTCTGGGCCGTTGCGTGCGGTCGGGGGCCGACCAGCGACATAGCGCCGTCGAGGACGTTGAACAGTTGCGGCAACTCATCCAACGAGGTCCTTCGCAAGATCGCGCCGAACCACGTCACTCGCGGGTCGTTGCGCGTGGCCTGGACGGCCGAGGCTCCGTCCTCGCAGACGGTCATCGAGCGGAACTTCCAGATTCGGATTTCTTTGCCATCCAATCCGTAACGCCGTTGCCGGAAGAAGACCGGTCCGGGCGAAGTCAGTTTGATGATTAAGGCAATCACCGCCATTGGGACGGCGCAAATCAATAGCGCCAGGCCGCCCAAGACGATGTCGGAGATGCGTTTCACCAACCCATCGATGCCGTAAAAGGGGCTTTCAAACACGCTCACGACGGGCAGCCCGAGGACGTCGGTCCAACGCGAGTGGAGCAGTTGGAAGACGAAGAAATCGGGCACGATATAGACCGAGGCCGTCGTGTCGCCGAGCCGATCGAGCATGCCGCGGATTCGATCTTCGGCGCGCATGGGAAGGGTCACGAAGATGCGATCGATTTGCCCTCCGCGCGCCTGAACGACCAGGTCTTCGATCGTTCCCAGTCGGATTCCAAGGTCGGTGGGAATCGGCGGATTTCGCTCCTGGGGTCGATCGTCGAAGAAGCCCGCCAGATGGAGTCCCATCTCGGGCAGCGCCGCGATGTTTCGGGCGAGTTGGAATCCCAATTCGTTGACGCCGACGATGGCGTACTGCCGGGCGTTGTAGCCCATCGAAAGCAGCGTCTCTTGTACCCATCGTGTTGCCAAGCGACTGAGGATCATCAACGCCGGCGCAAGGACGAACCATAGCGATGCGGCGATACGCGAAAAATCCGCAGTTCGATGGGTCACGAATGCCAGCGCCAGCAGCAAAACGCAGGTGCAACCCCAACAGAATACGATACCGGAAATCTCACGATGAACCGAAACGCCGCGCCAACTGCGATACAGCCCCCAGATTTCGCCGAGCATGCCAAACAAGATGACCGCGACGGAGCCGGCGATGATTGCGTGGTCAATGTTAACGACCAAACCCAAGGGGATGCTGATGAGCAATGCGAGCGCGGCCGCGATGGCATCGGAAAGCCGATACCAGGCTCCCCGGAGCGACCATTGTTGGTAAATCCGTTGCTTGTCCGACATTGCGAGATCCTTACCCCACTAGTATAGGCCACAAGACCGCGCAAGTTTCCCATACTCTGCAATTTATCATGTTTGCCGGTTTTCGGGACGATACCTTTTTTTAAGGATGTTCCTGTCATTTTTCGGAAAGGAAGCTGAACCATGCGAATCTCCCTGTTCTTCTTGGTTTCGGCGCTGCTCTGTTACGGTACGACGAGTTTTGCCGACGACACGGCGCCTTGGAATATGGCTCCACCGACGCCGCCGGCGAATCCGGACAAAGTCGCCGAGCGATTGCAGCAACTCGAGGCCGAGACGCAAGCGTTGCGCGATGAAGTGAAGCGCATGCGCGAGCAGCCGGTGCGAACGCCGCCGGTCGAGGCGACTCCGGCGGCGATGGCGCCGATCCCGATGGTGCCCGACGCCGATCCCAACGAGTATTTCACGCTCGACGAGCTTCGCGGCGAGATGAAAAAGATGGCCTGGAAGAAGGGCGATTTTTCGATCGTGCCTTACGGGTTTCTTTGGGGCAATATGGTGTACAACACCGAGCGGACGACGCCGGGCAGCTATACGTTGTGGGTTCAATCGGCGAGCACCCAGCCCGAGGGCGAGTTCATCGTCGACGCCCGCAATACGCGGTTGGGGATCGACATCGGAGGGCCGATGATCCCGTGCCTGGACTGCGCCACGAGCGGCGGCAAGGTCGAAATCGATTTTCAGAACAGCGTTCTGTCGACCGAGAACAAAGGCACGTTATTGTTGCGTCATGCCTATTTCGAGGTGAAGAACGAGGAGTTCCGGTTGTTGGGCGGCCAGACCTGGGACGTTGTCTCGCCGCTGCTGCCGGGAATGTTGATGTACTCGGTCGGTTGGGACGGCGGTAACATCGGTTATCGCAGGGCCCAGTTCCGCGGCGAGCGCTATTTGAGTTTTTCGGACACGTCGTTGGTCACGGCCCAGTTGTCGGCCAATCAGACGGTGTTCGAGGATGGAACGACGAACATCATTGGCGAACCGCCGAATTGGCCGATCATGGAAGGCCGAGTTGCCTGGACGGTCGGCGAACGCGGCAAAGGTTGCCGGCCGATGACGATCGGCATGTCGGGCCATATCGGCGAAGAGCAATCGGACATCTCGTTCATCGGCCGAAATCAACGTGCCCGCACGTGGTCGGGGAACATCGATTTCCGGATGCCGATCACCGATCGGCTGGGCGTGCAGGCCGAATGCTTCACGGGCGAAAACCTCGGAGCCTTCCTCGGCGGCATCGGCCAAGGC